>CACYDQ010000165.1 GCA_902773215.1 uncultured Spirochaetaceae bacterium
TATCTTCTCGTAGGCGGCCGCAAGCTTGTTACCCGTCAGCAGGATGTGCGTGTACTGCCTGAGCATGTCCATGTCGCCCGGGGAAAGTTTTTCGTAGGTCTCCATCGTCTGAAGGGCTTCAAGCACCTTGCCGTCGGACTCGTATGCGTCTGCAAGCCCGGCGAGGGCCTCCGTGTTTTCCGGTTCCAGGCTGAGGGCTTCGTTGTACTGGGACTGGGCTTCGGAGAGGGAGTCCAGCTGGGTGTAGACATGTCCCATCTTGGTGTGCATGCCTGCGCTTTCGGGGTGCAGGCTCAGGGCCTGACCGACCAAATCCTGCGCGTGGACGGCATTGTCCTTGGAGAGCAGCAGGTCCGCGTAGCCGTCAATCGCCTCGAACCAGCCCGGCTTGGAGCGGAGGGCCGCCTCGTACTCAAGGGAGGCCGCGTCCACGTTGCCGACCTTCTCGTAGCAGTGCGCCAGGTTCAGGTGCAGGACAGGATGGTTGGGATCTATCTTTACGCCCCTGTTCAGGGTCTCGATTGCCTTGGAGAAGTCCCCCTGCAGGCTGTATATCGAACCCAGGTGGTTGTAGGCGAGCACGTCGTCCTTGTTGTGGGCGATGACCATCTCAAAGCAGTGGATTGCGCCCGGGTACTTCTCCATCTCCTTGTAGGTGAAGCCAAGGTTGTAGAAAAGCTGGATGTTGTGCTCGTCAACGATGATGCCCTGCTCCAGGATGGACACGGAGTCGCGGTAGCGCTTGAGCTTGCGGTATATCGAACCCAGGCTGTTCATTGCCATCAGGTTCTTGTCGTCGATGGCCAGAATCTGCTGGTAGAGGGTCAGGGCATCCTCGTCCCGTCCGGTTTTCTGGTACAGGCCGCCGAGCTCTCCCAGGAGCTCTATGTTCTCCGGTTCCTTTTCCAGAAGGGACTTGAAAAGGTTCTCCGCAAGCGTGAAGTCACGGGCCAGGACGGCAGACTTCGCCCTGCCCAGCGTCAATTTTGAAACTGCATCCGACATCTTTTCTCTCCCTGCTAATCAGAAGACTTGTTCAAAGGGCGGGCATACACCTCTTTGGAGAGGACACCCATTATCTTTTCGTTCTCCTTCGAATAGGCCGCGACCGCAAAGTAGTAAATCTTCCCGTTCGTGAGGCCGTTGAAGGTGATCGAGTTCCTGTTGCCGACGTTGATAGGGGATGCTCCCTCCACGGCGGCCTTGCCCAGGTACTCTCCCGGCCGCTCCCCGTAGTAGACGTAGTAGCCGCCCGTATCCTTGTCCACGGAATAGGTCCAGCTGAGGGTCACGGAACTGTCGGAGGGCACTGCGGTCACGCGGAAGGGCGGGAGGGGGGCATCCACCTCCCTGAAGCTGAGCGCGAGGTTCACCACCGACGGCGAGACCGTCCCGCCCCCGTCCGGATACAAATCCGCGGCCAGCTGGAAGTAGAGGCCCTTGACGTTCTTTATGGAGGAATGGTTCGTGACGGGAATCCACTCGGGGTAGCTCTCGGTCCACTCGAACTGGTTGTCCCCGCTCCTGACGTACAGCATCACGTCGGTCTGGGCCGGGGTGTCCAATGTCGCGTCCACCTTCAGCAGCTCCGCGTTGGGCGACCGCTTTATCGGCTTGGTGACGAAGCGGCCTCCGTCCCGGGCGAAGATGTCGTAGCGCATCGCCGTCGCGCTCTCGCTCTCGCTGGACCGCTGTATGTGGAAGTCATCGATGAGGCCGGTATACTGGGGGCAGATGTCTATGTCCGCGACGACGCCCAGGTTGCAGCGGTACACGTCGCCCCCCAGCTCCTTGCCGTTGGACGTGATGTAGCGCATCGCCTCTATGCGGCCGTTTATGCGGTATTCGAGCAGGCCGGTCTCCACGTCGTAGCTTATCGCGTGGTGGGTCCACTCGTCGGGGATGAGGACGCTGTATGACGAGATGCTCAGCTCCCCGTTATCCTTCTCGTAGCCCTCGAACAGGTTGGTGAAGGTCCACTGCAGGTGGTTCTTATAGAAGGACGCGCTCATCATCTGGTAGATGGGGCTGTTCCCGGCGTTCTTGGACGAGCGCCAGGAGAAAACCTTCTCTCCGTTCTCGGCGACGGCGGGATTGAGCCAGAATTCCACCAGGAAAGAGGTGGTGAAGCCCGTGCTGCCGAAGAAGGAGCCTTTGCCCCCGGAGAGCCTGAGGCCGCCGTTCCCCCGGCTGAGCCCCGCGCCCTTGCCCATCTTCGCGCCGCCCGCAGGCATGATGGAGTTTGAGACGACCCGGTAGTTGCCGGTCCTGTCCTCCGGCTCATTGCCCTCGAAGTCTATCAGGAGGTCAGTGCCGGGATACACGTGGCGGCTGTTCGTGTCCAGGGTCATGCAGTCATAGCCGTAGCGGCCCTTTCGGGAGGCTATGCGGAAATTCTGATTGTCGTCTATCAGGGACCAGCCGTCCTTGCCGCCAAGCCGGACGACCTTTTCCGCCGGGAAAAGGAAGCCGCAGGAGAGGAGCAGGCCCAGAGATACTGCGAACGCACGTTTCAAACTAACCATAAGTTCTTGTCCATTATACCGGATACTAGCGAAAAAAACCAGCTTTAGGTAATTTATCGTTCAAAGCACAGGCTTTCTTTAGAATTAAACAAAAGGGCGGTCCTGCGGGTTACCGTTGCCCGGTCCGCGGCAAGGCCCCCGGAAAGCCTCAGAAAGCACTGTTTTTTCAGGTGACAGGATTGGAAAGCCGTGTTACACTATGTCTGGGAGCGAAAACTTAAACAGAAGGAGCGTCCGCCCTATGCAGAGAGCGAAGTCTTTCCTTACGACGACGGCAGCCGTGCTGTGCCTCATGTCCGCCATCCTGTCCTGCAACGGGACCGGCGGCACGGGCGACATGGACGGCGAGACCTATACCCCTGCGGGCGGGGGGACATCCGAAAGCGGGTCGTCGGGCGGAAGCGGCATGGACGCCATAGACATCCTGA
>CACYDQ010000166.1 GCA_902773215.1 uncultured Spirochaetaceae bacterium
CCATTGCTGAGCGAGGGCCATGCAAGGGATGGGAACCACCCCTTACCTTCGCCTCGGCTGGCCACGTGGGTCAGACGAGAGTGATTGAATTCTATGGGATGTTTCAAGTTTTGTCAAGCACCGGGACAGAACATCGCAAAGGCGAATGTTGCAGCTGCAAGTACCGTTATCAGAATGAAGTATGCAAGCCCTGTCCGTTTTCCCTTCCTCCGTCCGTTTACGAAGAAAAGAACGATGCCCATCAGGATGGAAATAGAGAGGGCAAGTGAAAGGTTTACCACTACTACCGATTTGATTGACTCGGCAGATTTTGCCAGAATGTTAAAGTCAATCGTTATGAACGAGAACACGGCGACGAGTATCCCCATAAGCGTGAGGACGTTTCCGTAGATTCTTTCGGTCAAGGAATCGAGGTTTTCCCGCTCTTCCTTTATGTCCTTCATCAGTTTCGTATATTCGCCCGTGTATCCGCCCAGCCCCTTGTAGTTCGTCTCCTCAGTGAAAGATGCCCCTGCCTGCTTGTCATAGGTCTGGGACGGCACGGAGGAAAGCTTTTCGAACATAATCTGGGCAATAGGAAAGCCCTTGTGCAGGGAAAAGACTTTGTCCGATATGTTCTGGACGCGGAGAAAGGTTTTCGTTGTGTGTCCGGGGATGTAGACTGGAGCGTCAACAGAAAGTCCCGCCCTCATCACGGAATTGCGCTGGATAACCTTTCCGCAAAGATTGTTGGGGATTGAAATCGTCTCCTCGCTCTTCACGTAGACGGTCTGCCCTGGCTCAAGCTCAAGGCTGGCACACTCTTTGCCGTCTGCGTTGATAACACTGTCAATCGTAAGCTCGTAGGCTATGCCTTTAAGGCTCTCTGCCCTGTAGTTCTCGGTGATGAGCTTGCCCTCTGAGACGAGCTTCCTGATTTCGTTATCCGTCAGAATCATTCTATGCTCCTATGACCGCCTATTATATCACGGCAGGGAAGGGCTTGCAAGTCCTAAAACCGCAAAGTGACTGTACGGGCAGGAGGAAACAATCATGTACAGCATATTGATAAGGAACGGCGACAAGAGCTACATCTACCACATGAACGCGGACGGCTCCGTCTTCGCGGGCGACTCGGACGCGACCACGGCAAAGGTGCGGGAACTTCTCGCAACCTATCCCATCGGCAAGCTGGTGGTGGTCCACAACGTGACCATGACCAGCGACGTGACGCTGACGGACGTGATTTAACAGATGGACTTTACGCTCCTGATAAAGGCGGGGGCCGTCGTTCTCGCCGTCGTGATATTCGCCCTGACCGCACGGAATTTTCATGTGAAGTTCGGCGACAAGGAATTTTCTTTCCAGTCAAAGGAGAAAATCAAGGGCGAGGTCGCGGCCCAGACCGTCCGCGTCGTCACCGAATACGCTGACTTCAAATATGCCTTGAAGGAAGAGCGGGACAAGGAAGTCTGCGCTATGCACAGCAAGGCAAAATGGCTTGTCACAACGAGGCTGGACAGTTACTACCAGACTATCATTGAGAAGATGACGGCTTTCGGCCCAAACGTTGCCCGGCTTGTCGCGGTGCTTGCGGAAGGCGTAAGGGCAAGGCAGATTGAGTTCCTGATGTCCATCTACGAGCAGAACCATCTCGGCTCGAAGACCGACGAGGAACTGCGTGTTTTGGTGGAGGAACGCTATCCGATTCTGGGAAACCTGTTCCGCTCATACGCGCAGACCTACTGGATAAACGAGGGCTGTGACGTGCAAGAGCTGTTCAGGACGTTTGAGAACGAGAGAGCCGGGGCAAAGGCCGTGATGCAGAGGCTTTTGGGACAGTACAGGGATTTGTCCAAGGCGAAGGCCGAGCTTTACGGCAGGGTTGACGCGCTGGACGAGGAAGTCAGGGAGTACGTGCTGAAGAACGCGAGGCTTCCCCCGGATGCCATGAAAAGGTGTTCGGACATACACCATGACGGGCTTGAGAGGTACGGGATATGAAGAGCCGCTACGAGGGCGTGCAGAATTACATCATGCACGCCGACGAATCATGTTTCTTCCTGAGCCTGCTTTCCGTGGCAGAGGAGGAGCGCAAGAGGCGGTTCGGCGCGCCGGAGGAAATTGACTTCCTTGACGCGGTGCGCGCCTGCATGGACAAGGGATGGCTGAAAAACGACTTCACCGTCATGAATGACTGCAAAATCCTGTCGTGGCTGACCGGGGCGGATGTCACCAAGGAAGTCGTTCAGGACGCGGGAATCGTCAGGGGCAACCAGTACACCATAGAGAAATGGGTGTGCGGGAACGGCACTCATTTCAGGAGGCGCGGCTTCGACGTGTACAGCAATTCCCGCACGGTCAGGGAAGGGTACAGGATGTGCTATTACAAATACACCTTCAAGGAGTAATGAAAAAATGAACATCGAAAGTTTCATCGACGCAAAGGCAATCGCCCAGATTGCCCTGTTTATGGTCGGCATCACGCAGATGCTGAAAGGGCTTTTCAGCGTGAGGAGCGCGAAGGTCAAGATTCTGTTGACAATCATCATCGGAATCGGGGGCGGGCTTCTCCTGCATTTCCTTCCGGCGTGGATTTTCACCACCCTGCTCGGAGTTTCGGTCGGGGTCATTTTCTATGACAACGTGCTCAAGCTGCTTGAGAAGCTTGTCCGCGGGCTTGAGCAGTAGCGTGTTTGATTCGTCCCGGAGCCTGTATGGAAGAGTGGAATAATGTCGCCTGGTTCCAGCATGACTGGGTGTGGGAGGCGGGGGCGTGGCTGCTCGGGCTTTCGCTCGCCGCTGCCGTCGCCTGGTTCGTTGACGGGTACAGGAAGTACGGCTGCTGGCATGACAAGGACGACAAGGAGGAGGAATGAGGAATGAGC
>CACYDQ010000167.1 GCA_902773215.1 uncultured Spirochaetaceae bacterium
AGGTTCCACTTCCACATGTCATCCCGCTCGACCACCGTAAAGCCCGGCGCAGGCAGATACTGGCCGAAAAAGGCGTCGTACTCGGCGATGCTCCGATAAATCGCGCTATAGTTGCTGGTCAGCTCGTCGGAATAGGTCTCGTTCAGGGTCAGGCGTTCGGTGAACCCGACCGACTCTTTCAGGTAGGCTATGCCTCCTTTGGCAAGGAGCCGGCTGACGTTGCCCAGACACCCCGGGATATCCTCGTCGTTTATGTACATCATCACGCCGTTGACCAGAATCACATCAAAGCCCGCATCCCGCAAGTCCGGCGGCAGGACGGAGAGGATTTCCTGAAAGCTCCCGCAGAAAAACCGGCAGTTGCTGTAGGCTGCGGTATTCGTACGGGCCATCTCCAGGAGCCCCGCAGTATAGTCCACACCGACGTAGGCACCTTCCGATGAAATCGTGCCGAGCACCCCTTCCGTAGCCCAGCGGGCGACCCCGCAGCCTATATCCAGCACGCGGCTGCCCGTACGGAGCTTCAGCAGGGGCAGTATTTTCTCCTTCTCATAGCGATCCCGTTCTAGGGCAAGCTCCGGATGCTTATCCTGATAGTTCACGTAATTGTAGAGGTAAGGCAGTTTTTTTTCGCAACGGCGGTCAAAGAAGCTTTTGACCTCGCTCTCATTTATGTCTATCTTGTCACCGACGACCCTGTGCTTGTCTTCCATAATATAGCACGATTATAGTATATTGGAAGGCAAAGGTCAAACCGGCCCCCCTCCCCAGCCCACGCTCATGCGAGCCAGATATGGTAGAGAGACGGCAACGGGGCTCTGCCCATTGTTCGTCAGAAAGAATAGAAATCCCAGTCGACGGATTTGGATACCGTGTCCACGGTGACGACAGCAAATTTATGGTAAACTGCATAGCAGGGCATGACAATCTCGTTGAATTTCCCCAGGTCGTTCTCGTGTATCACATGCATATGACCGGACAAATAGAGCTTGACATTGTTGTCCGCACAGAGAGTAATGAGCTGACTCGACTCCTCCACGTTCTGCAAGGAGTAATAATTCTGGAAAAAAGCTGGCGTTCCGTACGCAGGAACGTGGGAGCCGACTATCTTCGGTTTGTCATCGGACTCCACCGCATTCTTGAAGCGCTCGTACTGCTTCTTTCCCAAAGAACTGGAACCAGTGTCCAAGAAGTAAAAGCTGAAGCCCCCCGCATTGAAATGGAAAAAACCGGTATAGGGATAGACATGATCCTCAAAGTACTCCCAGCCATCGTTATAGAGGTCGTGGTTTCCCACGGTAGTGTAGACCCTGTTTCCGGTCCCCAGGATGTTCTCAACCGTCCTGCACCAGTCAACGTAGTCTTCGAATTCATCCTCCACGTTACCGTTCTCCACGACATCCCCCAGACAAACTCCAAATGACGGCGGCACAGGAAGGCTCCTTTTCAAAGCCCGCAGCTCATCATAGAACTCTTCATCCCTGCGCGGGGTGTAGCTGGAGCTTTTGTTGCCGAAGTGTACGTCCGACGTGACGAGGAAAGCAAACTTGCCCCCATAGAATGCCGGGCTGGGACCGGGGACTTCTTCCAGCCTGCCAACCCGCTCGGAAACGGAGGGACCATGGTCAAAGACCTTGTACAGCCCCAGCTCGATAGGCTTGCAGGAAGATAACAGCAACGTGACGGCGAACACAGGAACCAGCAGTTTTCTCAAAATGTCCTCCCCGCAAAGATACGGATCTCACAGCTGTCATAGAAGGTCGAGGCCGTGAAGAAATCAGTATACCGAGCCACCCCTTCCAGCCCCGCGTAGAACTTGTGCGGCAACTGCTTTGTTGCCCCGAGCGTGAATGACGGGGCTACGGCCAGCATATAGCGGTACCGCTCATACGTAGCAAGGGAGAAATAAGCCATTATCTCGTAGGGCAGGTAGATGTCGATTTCCCCGCTGAACGCATAGGAAAGCTGATGCAGGAATGACCTGTCATCGTCTATAGCAAAAATCGAGCGGCTCTTGAGCATGGCAGAGAGGGATGCCTTGAATCCCAGCCAACTGAGGGGGCGTGCCTCAAGCGAACCTCCCAGCAAGATGTTGTGGGTCAGGCAGATGTTATCATAGTAGTTCATGTTGTAGCGGGCGGAGATACCTGCTTTGACCACCGTGCCGACCAGCGGCCAGTAGATCACCCCCCCTGTCATATCATAGGTTCCGCTCGTAAGCTGCAACCCCGCAAAGGCCGTGACATGCGTCGTATCCAGCTGAAAGTAAGGCTGGAACGCAAAATAATAGGTCTCCCAGCCCTGCCCGGTGTTTATCGCCGCGGTTCCTTCAAGGAGCATATCAACTCCGTCCCTCTCGTAGTGCCGCATCTCTGTCCATGCCACTTCCTCGGAAAACATTTCCGACAAAGGAGCGAGCAGGAGAAGAAGGATAAGTGTTGCGGTCTTGGCTCTTTTTTCCAATAGACGAGTCTCCAACAGCATAGATTGTACAGGAAAAAGCTGGGAATGTAAAGGAGCGGCGTTTTCGCCGGACAAAAATAGAATTGTACAAAGGTCCGCATCATGCTATCATAACGATATGAAGAAAGATTTTGGAAAGCAGACCTATATGTATCCCATGCCGGTGCTCATCATAGCGACCTATGACGAAGACGGGAAGCCGGACGCAATGAACGCGGCCTGGGGCGGAATCCACGACACCAACCAGATCGGGATATGCCTGGACAAGAGCCACAAGACGACCAAGAACATCGCGGCCCGCAAGGCCTTCACAGTCAGCATGGCGGACGCGGCGCACGTCAAGGAGTGCGACTACTTCGGCATCGTCAGCGGGAACAAGGAACCGGACAAGATTAGCAAGGCGGGCATGACGGTCAGCAAGTCCCAGTTCGTGGACGCGCCGGTCATCAACGAGCTGCCGATGGTGCTGGAATGCGAGCTTGCCAGCATGGGAGACGATGGTGACTACATCGTGGGGAACATCGTCAACGTCTCCGCCGATGAGTCCGTGCTGACCGACGGCAAGATCGATGCGGCCAAGCTCCGCCCCATCTGCTACGACCCGGTGTCGCACAACTACAACGTGCTCGGCGCTGTCGTGGGCAAGGCATTCTCGGACGGAAAGGCGATAGGCGGCGCGGAGTAACCAGCCCCGCAAGAGCTCAGATTTAACCGATGGTAAAACGAAGCGGTTACGCCGACCTGGCCCTGCACACCGGCACCGTTCCCCGCTGGCTTGCCGACCGCATGATGCAGCTGGGGATGCACATCGTGGAAGCCCTCCTCATCGAATACGGCAAGAAGGAAGTCCTCCGCCGCCTGAGCGACCCCCTCTGGTTCCAGAGCCTGGGGTCGGTGCTGGGCATGGACTGGCATTCCAGCGGCATCACGACGAGCGTCATGTACGCGCTCAA
>CACYDQ010000168.1 GCA_902773215.1 uncultured Spirochaetaceae bacterium
ATGGGCATCAAGCCCTTCGACAGCTGGGAAGAGAGCATGCTGAAATAAAGCGCGGGGATGGGGCGGCCGCACCTGCCGGCTGTCCGGGAGTGTCCCTCGTATTTAACGAAAAAGAGAAGGTCATCACAGCTGTGAAGGCCTTCTTTTTTTATTCACAGAGTCGCGCAAGGAATATCGCTGCCTTCGGCAGCGCGCGGCTCTTTAGCCGATCGCAGGTTACTTTCTCTGCTCTTCGTCGGTCTTTTTCTGCAGCTTTTTATAGTATTCCAGATAGCGATAAGCGGTTCTGCGGCTGATTTCGCCTTCAGAAACGATTTCCATGAGCGTTTGTCCGTTTTCATATTTGGCAATAAAACCCTGGTAAGAAGCCAGCCAGGCCTCATCGTGCTTTTTGCGGCCGCCGAAATTCCGGCTGCGAAGCTGTTCATTTTCCGCTTTAAGCGCGGCAATCTCGTTTTCCAGTTCTTCGATTTTTTTCAGGGCTTCTTCTAAAGTGTATATTTCCATATGGTACCTTTTGCGTTTGAGAAGAAAAATTTATTTTTCCTGCCATTTGTAACGAATTTTATAATCGCTGTAGTATCTGTAATCCAGTCTTTTTTCTTTTTGCAGACGTCCGATGACGATGAAGGGCATGACCTTCTGTGAGTCTGCAAATTCTTTAATCGCCTCGATTCCAAAATCATTCTTCCCTACAAAGGTTTCGTATTCTGCGGGATTCAGGAGTTTTTCGCTTGCGAATCTATCTGCCGCCCCTTCTTTCTCCTCATCCGTTCCTCCGTCGATGTAGGAGGAAGCCTTTCCGATATCGCCATTCACGATATGCCCGATTTCGTGAAAAAGAGAAAACCAGAAAATGTCAGCATAAGAACCGCGGATCGTCAGGGACATATGGTAAGCTCCGCTTTTTTTTCTGGAAAGATAGCCTTGCACGGGTGCGCCGCGAAAGTTTTGGACGATTGAAAAATCAATGCCATAGCGGGCCATGACCAGGTGAATGTCCTTCTGAATGTCTGCATTTATATCACGCATGACACCTTTGAGTTCGTCAATCAGCCGATCCACATTATCGGAAGTAAGCCTGGTTTCCGAATCTGTTTCGGACTCTGAAAGTTGACAAATGCGGATCCAGGCACCCAGCACATAGGGATCGACAGCCGCATTTGCCATCCGGAAAACACCGTTCGGAACGATCTGCTTCAAATTCAGAAGACTGCTGACTGCAAAAAATCTCCGCAGAGACAGAATGGAATCCACAAGGGGCTCATCATCGGGTATTTTTCCTGCATGCCGAAGATGTTTCACGACTTCACACAAGGCTTTTCTTACAGTCTTTTCCACTTCAGAGACTGTCTGACATTCCTCATATTCCAGAAGTTCCGCTTCGTAATGCGTCTGGAGATTCATCCAAAATGTTTTCGGAACACCAAAGACATATTCAAGTGCGAAGGCAAATTCCGAAGAGATGTTTTTCTTGCCCGCAATGACATTGCTGACAAATGCGGCCGATACCCCGGCTCGCGCGGCGAGTTCTGCCTGTGTCATCCCTCTGTTTTCCAAAAGCTCGGCAATTGTCTCTCCCGGATGAATGATCAGATCACGGGATATACCAGTTTTCTTTGTCGCCATGATAATCGCTCACCCCTTCCACTTCAATTTCGGTGCAAACCATGATGGTTTCCTGTGTTGCGTCAGGCTCAAGAATCAACCGTGCATTTGCCGAGATTCGGACAGAATAACGGATATTCCTGTAACCGGACAGCTGTTCTGGTCGGCCAAGACCGAGGGAAAGATAGTCTCCAAAGCATTCGGCAGATTCCAGCCAGTCCATGTGCATCTTGATCGTCCGCACCCAGGCGGCAGGTAAGGCTTTCTTCATCTTGCCGTAATCGGTGAAAAATTTTTCTACCCGGCTGTTTGCGAAAGTTATCTTCAAGTCCCACCTCTTAGATTAACCATTTGGTTTATTTCATCTTACCAAACCAGTGAATAAACGTCAAGCTCCAAATTATAAAAATGACAATTTGGAATTTGACACAAATATACACCTGAATTTAATGAGTGTCAATATGACTATTGACACATTCTTGAGGATAACGGAGTTTTGGGGATCGCGGCTGTAGGTTGAACGGGGATGCTTCTCATACGCAGCGCAAAAACTTTAAGTGAAACGCAGGTCAGCGACAAACTATGCCTTTTTGCCCGCTTAAGGAAAGCGGGCAAAAACCCGCCTGCGGCGGGCACGCCCCTGCGGG
>CACYDQ010000169.1 GCA_902773215.1 uncultured Spirochaetaceae bacterium
AATCCTTGAGGGGAGAACCCTCCGGAGCTTCGGCGTGATGAAGTGCTACCTGACGCTCTTCGTCATGCCCCCGAGCGCGGCGGCGGCGTGGAGTTTCATCTGGACCGTCGCGACCAAATTCTTCATCCCCCAGTACCTAGAGAAGATTCGTATCATGCGGGTACGCGTGAAGCACGTTGACCACCCGCTGGACGGCAGGATTCCCTTTGACCCGGGGCTGCTGCCGGTCTACATGCGCTTCATCAATTTCTGGGTGGACACCATCGCGATGCTTGAGACCAAGTTCGGCGTGTGGAAGGGGTCTCTTCTTGGGGCACGGCTCCTGCGTTACTTGAAGCTCGCCTACAGCTCCGCGTATGACATCTACTCGTACTGCATGACGACGACCAACCGTCCTCCCTGCGATGTCAAGGGGATAAAGGCACTGCGCCGGGCCGACCCGCACTTTTTCTGCGTGCCCAGTTTGCACATCGCGATTTGCGTGCTGAACTACTTCTTTTACAAGAAGCTCTTCGCGGATTCCGACATAGACTTCACGGAGGGCGAGAAGGCCGCATGGCTCGCCGAGCTGAAAGATGAAGGCTTCGCCATAGGACGCTCAGTCCTCTTCCTCAAGCAGCACTCGGTGAACTGCCTGCCCGCCGCGTTGTACATGATGTGCAGGATTACACCGGAGCTTTTTACGCCAGACGACGCGCGGATTTGTATATCCGGCCTCCTGCCCCCTGTGGAACATATCGCCCCAGAGGACAAGACGGAGATTACCGCCTACATCTCCTCGTTGTTCGACCTGCTGATGAACGACGCGGAGGGAGAAAAGGACTGGACGCTCCCGCTCAAGAACTGGCTGGACAGCTATCAGGCTTCCGTCTGATTGTAAAAGTCTCCGCCTTTGCGGTATACTACAGGTAGGAGAAACTATATGTCGATTTCTAAGGACGAACAGAAGGTGCTTGCGGCACGGACCGCAGTGGACACCCTCATAAACGAAGGAAAGATATTCAGCGGAATGAAGATTGGCTTGGGCACAGGCTCCACGGCAATGCCCGCGGTCAAGCGGGTCGCCGAGCGGATTGCGGACGGCACGCTCAAGGACATCAAGGCCGTCGCGACCAGCTTTCAGACCAGCCTCGCCTGCGAGGAGTACGGCATCCCGGTCTACACGCTCAACGACAAGGCAATCGGAGGCAGGCTTGACCTTGCCATAGACGGGGCGGACGAAATCGGCCCCGGCAACAGCCTCATCAAGGGAGGCGGGGCAGCTCTGCTCCGCGAGAAAATCACCGAGTACAATGCGGACACGCTCATCATCGTTGCGGACGAATCCAAGGTCGTCAAAAGCCACGGAACGGGCTTCGCCCTCCCGGTCGAAGTCATTCCGGAAGCCCGCCTGCCCGTAACCCAGGCACTGAAGCAGCTTGGCGCGAGGCCCCGCCTGCGCGAGGGAGTCAGGAAAGCCGGGCCGGTCATCACCGACAACGGCAACATGATACTGGACTGCCTCTGGGAAAAGCCGGTCAACCCCGCCGAAATGGAGGACAAGATTGACGCGATTACCGGTGTGGTCGAGTGCGGTTTCTTCACAAAAGTCCGCCCCCGTGCCTTCGTCGCCCACTCCGACGGCTCCGTGGAAGAAAAGAAATTCAAGGCAGTCATATTTGACTTGGATGGAACCCTTCTGGACACGCTTGAGGATTTGACGGACAGCTGCAATCAAGCACTGGGCCAGCTGGGCTATCCCGAACACACGATAGACGAAGTAAGACAGTTCGTGGGCAACGGGCTTGGTGTTATGATGGAAAAAGCCCTGCCGGACGGCAAAGCAAACCCTGACTACAACAAAGCTTTGGATAGTATGCGCGAGATTTATTCTCACAATTACCAGAACAAGACGAAAGCGTATTCCGGAGTGCTTGACCTGATTGAGAAGCTGAAAGACCGTGGTGTAAAAATGGCAATCGTCTCCAACAAACCAGATGTTCAGGTCAAGGAGCTCGCCGCGCTCTATTTCAAATCAATACCGCAGGAAGCGGCGATAGGTGAGAATGAGGCCGCAGGAATCCGGAGAAAACCTTTTCCCGACTCCGTATATACGGCCCTCAAGGCACTGGGAGAGGACAAGGACAACGCTGTCTATATCGGTGACTCCGATGTAGATATGGCAACCGCAAGGAACGCAGGTCTTCCCTGCATCAGCGTCAGCTGGGGCTTCCGGACCAGAGAGTTCCTGCAGGAAAAAGGGGCTGCCACGATAGTGAACAAGCCCGATGAAATTCCGTCCCTGCCGGGATTTTAGCAGCTCAATATCCGCCCTACACCCGGCGGATATCCTCCAGTGTCCCCCCCGCGTCTGCGACAATGCTTTTCATGTCGTCAAGCTCTATCCCGGATGCGCGGAGCGTCACCTTGCGCTTGCCCGCGTCCTCCACGTCGGCGGTGACGAGGGAGACGATGTTACCGTTCTTGTCGGCGAGCGATTTGGAAATGACGCTCAGCGCACCGGGCTTGTCGCCCATCACGAACGTCGCGCGGACACCGGCGTGCCTGGTGCCGAACATGCTGATGAAGGCCTTGAACAGGTCGCTCTCGGTGACGATTCCGACGACAAGCTCGTCCCGCTTGACGACGAGCGAGCCGATGTCGTAGTCCAGCATCAGTCGGGCAGCTTCTTCCACCGTCTCGTTCTCGCTGACCGTGACGACCGGTGAGACCATCACCTTGCTGACCGTCATCTTGTTCAGAAGGTAGCTCAGCTCGAACATATCCAGCGTGGTCGCGTCGCTCGGGCCGGAATTCTTGATGTCATTGCCCGTGATAATTCCGATGAGCTGCCCGGACTTGTCCAGAACGGGGAGCTTCGTTATATCGTTCTTCATCATCAGGTCCTTGGCCTCGGGCAGGGTCCTGTCCCCCGTTATCGTGATGGGGTTCCTTGTCATAACGTCTTTTACCAGCATAGCGATTCCTCCTGTCTCCTGCTATTCTCTCAGCCGCCCAGATAGGCGGACTTCACGGCCTCGTCCGAAATCAAGTCGCGGGCCGCCCCCTCCTTCGTGATGCTGCCGGTCTCAAGGATGTAGGCACGGCTTGCAATGGAAAGGGCCTTGTATGCATTCTGCTCAACGAGGAGGACAGTCGTGCCCGCCTTGTTGATTTCCTGTATAATCCTGAAAATCTCGTCCACCAGAATCGGAGCAAGCCCCATGCTCGGCTCATCCAGAAGCAGGAGCGAGGGCCCCGCCATAAGGCTCCGTCCCATCGCGAGCATCTGCTGCTCACCGCCGGAAAGGGTCGCCGCCTCCTGACGCGACCGCTCCTTGAGCCGAGGAAAGAGAGCGAAGACTTTCTCCATGTCCTGCTTTATGCCGGCCTTATCCCTGCGCAGGAAGGCACCCAGCTCCAGGTTCTCGCGGACACTCATGTTGGCAAACACCCGCCGCCCTTCCGGGACCTGCACCAAGCCCAACCCCACTATCTTGTCGGCACTCATAGCGGAGATATCCTTGCCGTTAAAAGAGACGGAACCCGCGGCCTTCCTGATGATGCCGCTCAGGCTGTGCAGGGTCGTCGTCTTGCCCGCCCCGTTCGATCCAATCAGGCTGATTATCTCGCCCTGCTCCACCGAAAACGATATGCCCTTCAGGGCCTTTATCGCGCCGTAAGAGACCTCAAGGCCCTTCACTTCCAGCATGCTCATGACGCGCCTCCCTTGCCGCCCTCGAATCCCGAGCCCAGGTATGCCGTGACGACATCCTCGTTGTTCTGGATTTCCTCCGGCAGCCCGCTCGCGATGACGCGGCCATAGTTCAGCACCATCAGCCGCTCGCAGATGCCCATGACGAGCTTCATGTCGTGCTCGATGAGCAGTATCGTCAGGTTGAACTCCTTGCGGATGAACGAGATAAGATCCATCAGCTCGCCCGTCTCCTGCCCGTTCATTCCGGCGGCAGGCTCGTCCAAAAGCAGCAGCTTGGGCTCGCTCGCAAGCGCACGGCAAATCTCAAGCTTGCGCTGCTCGCCGTAGGGAAGGTTGCGGGCTAGCTCCCCCTTGAGGCCGTCTATATGGAAGAGAGACAGAAGGCTTCCCGCCTTCTCCTGCATCAGCTTCTCGTCGCGGCGGAATTTCCGGCTGCGGAATTCCACATCGAGCGGGCCCGCCGTCCGCTTCTGGTGCAGGGCAACCTTGACGTTCTCTTCGACGGTCATGGAACCGAAGAGCCTGATGTTCTGGAATGTCCTCGCTATGCCTATGCGGTTCAGCTGGGCAGGGTTCTTGCCGCTCGTCACCAAGAGCTTGCCGTCCCTGTCCACGAAGGTAATCGTCCCCTCGGTCGGCTTGTACACGCCCGACAGCATGTTGAACACGGTGGTCTTGCCCGCCCCGTTCGGGCCGATAAGCCCGACCAGCTCTCCCGCATACAAGTCAAGGTTGAACGAGGAGACGGCCCGGAGCCCGCCGAACTGAATCGATATGTCCTTTGCACGAAGGAGCAGTTCTCTTTCTGCCATATTAGGCCTCCTTCCTGAAGCGTGCGAGCAAGTTCCTGCAGAATGCGGGGGTTTTCTCATACAGCGACGTAAAGCTGATTTCTTTAGTGCCGAGCAGCCCCTGCGGCCTGAAGAGCATCATCAGGATAAGCAGGACGGGGTAAATCAGGAGCCTGTAGTCCTTGAGGATGCGCAATGCCTCCTGCAGGATTGTCAGCGAGAATGCCGCGATGACCGAGCCGGTGACGCTGCCCATACCGCCGAAGACAACGTAAATCAAATCGTTTATGGAAGCATTGAAGTCAAACTGCTTGGGCTGAATGAAGCCCAGGAAGGGTGCGTACAGGCCGCCCGCCACGCCCGCGATAAACGAGGCGATAACGAATCCTATCATCTTGTAGCGGAAGACCGAGATGCCGTTGCTCCGCGCCGCAATCTCGTCCTCACGGACGGCGAGGATTGCCCTGCCGTATGTCGAGCGGATGAAGTTGTGCAGGAGGATGATAATCAGAATCAGCGTCCCGATGATGGCGAGGTAGGAGAGCATTGCCCCATGCTCCAGCGAGGTCGTCAGTATCGTGCTGAACTGCTTGCCGTTGGGTCCGCCGGTCAGGTCCTTTAAGTTCACCAGGAAAACCCGGATTATCTCACCGAACGCAAGCGTGACGATGGCAAGGTAGTCACCCTCCAGCTTCAAGGTCGGAAAGCCAATCAGGAAGCCCGCAAAGGCGGCGACCAAGGCCGCCAGCAGGATGCTCAGCGGCAGGGGAATGCCAACGCTCTCGGTCAGGGCGATGACGGTATAGGCACCGATGGCCTCGAAGCCCGCCTGCCCGAGCGAGAGCTGGCCGGTAATTCCCGCAATCACGTTGACGGAAATCGCCATTATCGCGTTCAGCCCGCCCAGGGTCAATATCTGGGCGGAATACGCGTCGATTACCCCGGCCTCAATAAGGACGGCGGGAATCAGAAGGCACGCAAGGGCTATGGCCCCCAAAAGGATAAAGTTCCTCAAGTTCTTGTCTTTCATATCCCCTCCCTAGACCTTGACGACCTGTTTCTTGCCGAGGAGCCCGGTCGGCTTGACGAGCAGGATGGCAATGAGGATGCAGTAGGAGATGGCGTCTGCGTACTGGGACGAGACGTAGGCCTTTGCCATTGTCTCCGCAATACCGAGGATTACGCCGCCGACCATCGCGCCGGGCACGGAGCCGATTCCGCCCAAGACTGCCGCGACGAACGCCTTGAGCCCGGGAATGTAGCCCATCGTCGGATCAATCTGCGGGTAGGCGCTCGCATACAGGACCCCGCCCGCCCCCGCCAGGACGGAACCGATGACGAAGGTTATCGTTATCGTGTTGTTCACGCTGATTCCCATCAGGCTGGCCGCTCCCATGTCGTAGCTGACCGCCCGCATCGCCTTGCCCGTCCGCGTGTAGTTTATGAGCAGGTTCAAGGCCAGCATCAGCAGGACCGAGGCGATGATGACCAGAATCTGGATGTCGGAGATGGACACAAGCCCTCCCGGGTAAGAAGCCGTCACCAGCGTGTGGTTCACGGACGGCATGACCGGGTAAGGGCGCGGGTCGGGCCCCACGAAGGGCAGGACGCGCATCAGGTTCTGCAGGATGAGCTCCACCGCAATCGCCGTAATCAGGGAATTCAGCCGGGGCGAGTTCCGGAGCGGCCTGTAGGCGCAGCGCTCAATCAAAATGCTCAGCAGGGCGCAGACGAGCATGGCCACCGCGAATGCACAGGAAAGGCCAAAGGGCGTTGTCCCCATGGCGCGGAGGACGAAATAGCCCGTGTAGGCCCCCACCATCATCACGTCACCGTGCGCGAAGTTTATGAGCTTCACGATTCCGTAGACCATCGTGTAGCCAAGGGCAATCAGGGCATAGATGCTGCCCAGCGACAGGCCGTTGACCAGCTGCTTCAAAAAGATGTCCAAAGTGGCCTCCAAAACAGAAAAAGGGGGCATACCGCCGACATAACGATATGCACCCCCTTATGCACGGAATATACTATAATATTTCAGAAGAAAAGTCCATAGGGAACCGGCAATATCCTCCTGCCCCTAATACGTTACATCGCCGATGAAGAAAGTCTGCTTGACCGAATCCAGCTGGAGGGTCAGGATTTCCCTCTTCTGGTTTGCCCTGCCGAAGTTCGTGTAGACCTCGGCCTGCACGGTGACGGGCTGCAGAAGCTTCTGCTGGTGGTTGCCAAAGTAATTGGCCTCCACCTTGAGCTTGCCGCCCGGCGCGACCTTGATGCAGAACTCTTCCGGACCGTAGCCCTGCGT
>CACYDQ010000170.1 GCA_902773215.1 uncultured Spirochaetaceae bacterium
CGGGCAGAGCTGTTCCTGGGGCTCGCCAGCGTTTTCCTTGCCCTGCTCCGCTTCTCCGGCAGATCCAGGCAGTTCCTGCTCGGGCTGGACCTGGGAATCTTCGTCAACGCGGCAGGGATTATCCTGTTCCCCACCGTCCTCATCGGTGTCTGCGGGATGGCGAGCATGCACTGCCACTCCGTCACGAGGCCGGTCCTCATCGTCCTGGGAATCCTGCTGCTCACGGTCTCCGCGCTTGATGCGACACTCAGCCTGAGAAGCAAGAAATAATATGGAAGAAAGCTTGTCCCTCCGCGTGCTGGCAGTCAGGAACATCTGCCGGAAGCCCTTCCGCAGCTTTGCGCTGGCATCCCTTGTCGCCGTCTCCGCCGCAGTCCTCTTCGCGGGTTTCCTCCTGTCGGAAAGCCTCCGCGCGGGAATCGCCGGGATGCAGGACAGAATCGGGGCAGACCTGATGATTGTCCCGGAAGGCTGTACCCAGAGCTTTGAGGGCGTGCTGCTTTCAGGCGAGCCAAGCTATTTCTACATGGACAAGTCCGTCGAGGATACCGTCCGCCAGCTGGAGGGCATCCGGGAAGTGACGGGGCAGTTCTACCTGACGAGCCTGAGCGAGAGCTGCTGCGACTTTCCCGTGCAGATAATCGGATTCGACCCGGACAGCGACTTTCTCATACGGCCCTGGGTGCGGCAATATGCCACGGACGGCAGGCCCTTCTTTGCGGGGAGCAACGTCAACGTGAAGGACGGGAGCGTCTCGTTCTTTTCCAAAAAACACAGCGTCGGCGCGAAGCTCGCGAAAAGCGGCACCGGCATGGACAACTCCGTGTTCACCGACCTTTCCGGGGTACGCGAGATATTCGACGACGCGAAGGAAAAAGGTTTCTGCTTCCTTTCCGACGGGGACATGGCCACAAAAACCAGTGCGGTGTATGTCAGGCTGGAGGACGGGGTCAAGGCAGACACGGCGGCCCTGCGGATACGCCAGGCGGTAAGCGGGGTGCAGGTCATCCAGCAGGGAAAGTTCCTCCGGACCTTCGCTGACAAGATGAACTCCATCGTTTTCATTCTCTGGCTGCTCGCCGCCCTCTTCCTCATGCTCACGGTGATTGCCCTCGCGCTGACTTTCTCGCTGACGATGTTTGAACGCAAGCGCGAGTTCTCCATACTCCGCGTGCTCGGCGCGAGCCGGCCGCAGCTGGCATCCGTCATACTGGGCGAAGCTTCACTGCTCGGGGCGGCGGGGGCCGCCTGCGGGGTTTTTCTCTCGGCGCTGGCACTGCTCCCCTTCAGCGTCCTGATTGCCCAGAAGCTCGACATGCCCTTCTGCCTGCCTCCGGTCTGGCAGATGATTCTCTTCGCCGCCTCGGTGCTTCTCATACTGACGGCGGCATGCGTGCTGAGCGCGCTGCATTCGGCAGTCCGCATCGCGCGGCTGGAAATTTACACGGAAGCCAAGTAGGGGGTATATATGATTGTCGTGGAAGGAATCTCCAAATCGTTCGCCTCGCCCCGGGGAAAAATCCGCGTGCTTGACAATTTCTCCTGCACAGTCCCGGACGGCAGCTGCCTGGGTATAGCGGGCAAGTCCGGCGCGGGCAAGAGCACGTTCCTGTCGATTGTCGCGGGCTTGCAGAAGCCGGACGCAGGCCGCGTGCTGATAGGGGGTACGGATATCTGTGCGATGGACGACAAGCGCAGCTCCGCGTTCAGGAACAAGATGATTGGATTCGTCTCACAGGAGCAGAGCTTCCTTGAGAACCTGACCGTGCTGGACAACGTCCGCCTCCCCGCATGCATCGGAAAAACTACGGACCGGGAGGAGAGCGTCAGGAGGGCGGAGCAGCTGCTGGAAGAGCTTGGCATCCGGCAGCTTGCGTCATGCTTTCCGGCAGAGCTGTCCGGCGGCGAGAACCACCGGGTCCTCATCGCCCGCGCCCTGATGAACGACCCGCCCGTCATCCTTGCTGACGAACCGACGGCCTCGCTCGAACGCGAGCAGGCGGACTCAGTCATGAACTTGTTCCGCAGCCTCGCCGGCAGGGGGAAGAGCATCATCGTGGTCAGCCACGACGAGCAGGTTCTCCGCTCCTGCGATGAGGTCCTGCATATATAACAGAATCAGTTCAGTGCCTGCTCCAAATCCCTGATGAGGTCATCGGCGTTCTCGATGCCGACGGAAAGACGCAGGGTCGCGGGGGTAATGCCGTTCTTCAAACGGATTTCCTCCGGCACGTCCGCGTGGGTCTGCGTGGTCGGATAGGTGATGAGGCTTTCCACACCGCCCAGGCTTTCCGCATACTGGATCAGCCTGACCCGGCTCAGCACGGACAGGGCCTTTTCCGTCGTGTCCGTCTGGAATGTCAGCATCGCGCCGAATCCCCGCGCCTGTTTCTTCTGCACCGCGTAACCGGGATGCTCGGGGAGGCCGGGGTATATCACGCGCACGACGGATTTCTGCGTCTTGAGCCAGGCCGCGATTTTTATGGCGTTCTCCTGTGCCTTCTCCATGCGTATGGCGAGGGTCTTGATTCCCCGCAGCACGAGCCAGCTGTCAAATGGCGGCAGGCCCGCGCCGGTCGTCTTGATGAGGAAGCGGAGTTTTTCCTGTATGTCCTTCCTGTTCGTCACGATAAAGCCCGCAAGGGTATCGTTGTGCCCGGCAAGGTACTTGGTACCGCTGTGGACGACGATGTCCGCGCCGAGCGCGAGCGGGTTCTGGAAGTAGGGTGACATGAAGGTGTTGTCCACGATGAGGAGCAGCTTATGCTTCTTGGTTATCGCGGCAATCCTTGCGATGTCCGCGACGTTCATCATCGGGTTTGTCGGTGTCTCTATGTAAACAGCCTTGGTCTCCGGCGTTATCAGCGGCTCCAGGTCCGTTATCGCGCTGTTCACCCGGGTGAACTCAATGCCGTTCTTCACGTTCACATTGTCAAAGAGCCGTATTGTCCCGCCATACAGGTCGGATTCCGCGATGATGTGGTCGCCCGGCGCGAACAGCTCCAGAAGCAGCGTGATGGCGGCCATGCCGGAAGAAAGGGCGAATGCGTCCAGCCCTCCCTCCAGCTGGCAGACGACTTTCTCCAGCTGCTCGCGGGTCGGGTTCTGCAGGCGGCTGTAGTCGAATCCCGTGCTCTGCCCCACGCCGGGGTGGGCATAGGTCGCGGTCTGGTAAATCGGGAAGCTGACGGCACCGTAGTGCTGGCAGCCGTCCTTCCCGTCATCCTGAGCCTCCAGATGGAGGCACTTGCTTTCTATCGTCAATGCAGTCTCTGCCATAGTTCTCTCCTGCTCCTGAAGTTTTTAAATCGTATACTCCACATCGTGCAGTTTCCCGCCAAGGTTGAGGATATCAAGAATCCTGTTGCGGTAGAGGGAGAAGGTATCCTGTATGCGGACGCGGGGGCGCGGAAGCTCTATGTCTATGACAGCCTCCACGCGGCTCGGGCGCGCGCTCATGACGACGACGCGGTCGCTCATGTAGATGGCCTCGTCAACGTCGTGGGTGACCATCAGCATGGTCATGTTGTTCTCGTTCTTTATGCGGAGAATCTCGTCCTGCAGGTTCATCCGGGTAAAGGCATCGAGCGCGCCGAGCGGCTCGTCGAGCAGCAGGACCTTGGGATGCCCGACCAGTGCGCGGGCAAGGGAAGCACGCTGCTGCATGCCGCCTGAAATCTGGTGGGGGTATGAGTCCTCAAAACCGCTCAGCCCCACGAGCTTGATGATGTCCATGACATCCTGCTTCTTCTCCTTGTATATCTTCCGGGCCTTGAGCCCGAACGCGACGTTCCCCTGCACGGTGAGCCAGGGGAAAAGGTTTGACCCCTGGAAAGCGAAACCCCGGTCGCTCCCCGCGCGGGTGACGCGCTCGCCGTCAAGGATGACGGTCCCGTCGTACTGTTTCTCAAGCCCGCCGATGATGCGGAGCAGGGTTGACTTGCCGCAGCCAGAAGGTCCGATCAGCGAGACGAAGCTCCCCGGCCTGACATCCAGGCTGAAGTCGTTCAGCACGTGAACGTCATCGAAACTCTTGTTTACGTTATGAATCTCTATGTTCCCTACCATCTGATTACCCCCTTTTGCCAGACCATTATCTTGTCGCGTACCTTGAACAGGAGCGTCAGTATGGCCGAACACAAGACCGCGATGACAATGAGCCCCGCATACACGCCGTCATACTGCATGACGGACTTCTGCCAGTTG
Organism: uncultured Spirochaetaceae bacterium; assembly: GCA_902773215.1. Classification (GTDB taxonomy): domain Bacteria; phylum Spirochaetota; class Spirochaetia; order Treponematales; family Treponemataceae; genus Treponema_D. The sequence continues at coordinate 4,207 of CACYDQ010000170.1, forward strand.
ATGTACCAGCCGATGCCCTCCGAATTCCCGTTCATCTCCACCGCCATC
>CACYDQ010000171.1 GCA_902773215.1 uncultured Spirochaetaceae bacterium
ACGATAATCGACAAGCTCATCAAGGTCTCCACCCCGGCGGAGCAGAAAGAGGCTGTCGAGGCCGTCGCATCGGCGGCAAATGTCTGAGCTGATTGTTTCCATCGATATAGGCACTTCCTCCATGAAAGCCGCCGCCATAAGCAGCGGCGGGGAAGTCCTTGCCCGCACGCGCAAAAAGTTCATCATGCGGGGCAGCCAGTGGGTGGCGGGTGACTGGACCTACATGCTTGACAAGCTCTTCTTTGACATCTGCGACCAGGTGGAAGACCGGCCTGTCGATGCCATCTGCATCAGCGGCAACGGTCCGACCCTCGTCGGCGGCGACGGCTGCGGCGATACCCTGACATGGGACGACGAGCTGGAAGAAGAGGATGAGGACGACAGCGGTTCCCTTTTTATTCCCCGCCTGAAGGAATTCAAGCGGCGCTACCCCGAGGCATGGCGGGACAGCCGCTACATCTACTCCTGCCCCGAATACGTCATCAACAAGCTGACAGGCGCGAACCTGACAATCCTGCCCGAGGAACGCTATTCCAAGGCGTACTGGACGACCGAATCCCTGCTCAAGGCGGGCTTCACGGAGAAAGAGGCGGCCAAGCTGCCCCCCTTCGTCAAGCCGGGGACGTATGCGGGGAAGACAAAGAAGTACATCGCTCCCAATGCCCAGGCCGGGATTCCCGTCTACTGCGGTGCGCCGGACTTTATCAGCGCGCTCGTCGGCACGAACTGCCTTGAGCCGGGCCAGCTCTGCGACAGGGCAGGTTCCAGCGAGGGGATAAACTTCTGCTCGGATACCCCGCTCGAAGGCGAGGATGTCAGGATTCTCCCTTCGGTCGTGCCCGGCCTGTGGAACGCGAGTGTCCTCCTGCCGGAGAGCGGGACGCGGTTCAGCCAGTTCAAGGCGCAGATCGATCAGAACCGCATTGATGACATCTCCTACGAGGATCTTGTCCATGCGTGCCTCTATAACCCAAGGCAGGAGGCGATATACGACCAGGGCAAGTACCTGATGCTCCAGACCGCGATGCAGGTGCGCGACTCGCTCAAAGTCCTGCTCTCCTCTGCGGCGGAGAAGAATCAGAAGATTCCTGACCGCATGACCGTGACCGGCGGGCAGGCGGCCAACGATGAGTGGAACCAGATGAAGGCGAACGTCACGGGTATGACAATCCTCGTTCCCGATTGCAGCGACGCGGAACTGATCGGGGACGCGGTGTTTGCGTGCGTGGGGATGGGGCTTTTCTCCTCCGTGCAGGAAGGGGCGAAGGCCTTCCATTCCGTCGCCAAGTGCTTCGAGCCTGAAGCCTTCTAGCCGGCAGCCGGAAGATGACGGTTTATTCTGTTCCCAGGCCGCTCCGGACAATCATATTCGACATAGACGGGACCCTTTACACGAGCGCGGCCTACGTCTTCGAGCAGGTGGACGCGCAGGTACGCCACCTTGCCCACATCCGGGGCAGGCCGGAGGACGAGGTGCGGAAAGAAATCTTTGATTTCCGGAAACGCTGGGCCAGTGAGCACCAGGGCAGGAAAATCAGCCTGGGAAACACGCTCATCTCCTTCGGAATCTCCATCGAGGAGAGCATCCGCTGGAGGGAGACCCTGCTTTCCCCGGAGAACTACCTGAAAGAAGACCCCCGCCTTGCCGAAGTGCTGGACGAGCTTGCCCAGGACTACCGCCTTATCTGCGTCACGAACAACCCTGTCGCCGCCGCCCGCAGGACGCTTGACGTGCTGGGCGTGTCGTCCCGGCTGCCGGACATAATCGGCCTGGACACCTGCATGAAGAGCAAGCCCGATGCCGAAATGCTGCACCTTGCGGCAGAGATGACCGGGGCCGTGGTGGAGGAATGCCTTTCCGTCGGCGACCGCTATGACATAGACCTCGCCCTGCCGCTCCAGATGGGCATGGGGGCAATCCTTGTCTCCGGGGTGGAGGAAGTCTATTCCCTGCCTGAAATCTTGTAGAACTCGGTACAATATGATACAATCCATTCCATGCAAATAATACCAGTTGCCTCGGGCAAGGGCGGTGTGGGCAAGAGCCTTCTGAGCGCGAACCTTGCCATCGCCTTGGGGCAGGCAGGAAAGAAGGTCGTCCTTGCGGACTTGGACTTGGGAGCTTCTAACCTGCACCTCGTCATAGGACAGACCGCTACGAAAAAGGGAATAGGAACATTCCTCTCGGGGCAGGGGTCTTTCAAGGATCTGATAGAGCCGACGGACTACGAGAACGTCTCCTTCATCGCGGGCGATTCGGAGATTCCCGGCCTGACATCGCTCAAATCGGGCAAGAAGAACGAGCTTATCCGGGAATTCTCCTCCATAGATGCGGACTACCTCATACTTGACTTGGGCGCGGGAACCCACCTGACGATACTCGACATGTTCCTGCTCTCCCCGCAGGGCATCGTCGTCACGGCTCCGACCGTCACGGCAATCCTGAACGGCTACCTCTTTCTCAAGAACGTCGTCTTCCGCATGATGTACAACACCTTCAAGAAGGGCAGCCCCGCGTACAAGTACCTGGAGGACATGCGGGGCAACTCGCAGGCCATGCAGAAGGTCTACATCCCCAAGCTCATCGAGGAGCTCAGGAAGGTGGACAAGCAGGGGGCCGAGCTGTTCGAGTCCCGCATGAAGAAGTTCCGTCCCCGGCTCATACTGAACATGATAGACGACCCCAAGGACGCTGACCGTGCCATCAAGATCCGGCATTCCTGCCGCCAGTTCCTTGGCCTGGACATAGAGCACCTGGGTGTCATCTACCGCGACACGATGCAGGACAAGGCGCTCTCATCCCGCCTGCCCGTCATCGTCTATAAGCCCCATTCGGTCATCGCGCAAGCGATTTACCGCATAGCCGAGAAGATAAAGCAGGAGGAGTCGCTCGCATTCGACTCAGCCTACGACATGACCCAGGTCGCCGACCAGACCTTCGAGCTTGCGAACGAGGAGGCAGCCGATGACTTCGCCGCCAAGATGTCCTACGTCGAGGAGCTGACGGGAAGCGGTGCGCTGACCACGGGCGAGCTGGTGGAGCTCCTGAAGCAGCAGCATTACGAGCTGACCCAGCTGCGCAACGAGAACAACTTGCTCAAGAAGAAGCTCGTCGATGCGGCCAAGAAGGGCTACAAAGTCTAAAAAGGTTTAAAAATGCAGGGTTTGCAATCGTTTCTTCCATTGAATCTTCTATACATTGAGTATCCCGGCTGGATCCAGCCGGAGATTTTCCCCGGCGTGCCTGTCCTGGGGCTTATCCGCTGGTACGGGCTCATGTACGTGTTCGCCTTTACGACCGCCTTCCTCATCCTCAAGAAGGAGATGCGGGCTGGTGACCTGAACACGGCGGACTACACGGCGAGCGAGGACGACATCTTCAGCTTCATCGCCTGGGGAATCGTCTTCCTGCTTCTGGGGGCGAGGATATTCTCCTGCCTGGTCTACGACACGAGCGGGGATTACCTTAAGAGACCCTGGCTGATTTTCTGGCCCTTCGACCCCCTGACCCACAAGTTCAGCGGCTTTGCGGGGATGTCCTACCACGGCGGTTTCATCGGCGGCCTTCTGGGCATGATCCTCTGGTGCGCCGTCCACAGGAAGCCTCTCTGGAAGTGGGTTGACGCGATGTGCGTCGCCATCCCCCTGGGCTACACCTTCGGCAGGATAGGGAACTTCATGAACGGGGAACTATATGGAAGGATTACGACCGTCCCCTGGGGCATGGTCTTTCCCCGTGCGAGACAGGCGGGCGAGACTTTCTCTGCGAGTCTTCCCTGGGTGCAGGAATTCGCCGCCCGGTGCGGCATGGTCATAAAAGAGGGGGAAAAGCTTGTCAACCTTCCCCGACACCCCAGCCAGCTCTACGAGGCCTTCTTTGAGGGAATCGTTCTCTTTGCCCTTCTCTGGTTCCTGCGCAAGCGGAAGCCCTTTGACGGCTTTGTCGGCTGCATGTACGCGATAGGTTACGGGGTCGCCCGCTTCATAATCGAATATTTCCGCCAGCCGGACTCCGACCTGGGCTTCCGCCTGTCGTCCGCGGCCGCCGGCGGGGAGGAGCATGCGATTTACCGCAACAGCTCCCTGCTTGACATCTCTACCGGGCAGATTCTCTGTGCCCTCATGGTCGTGGGCTGTCTTGCCCTGATGCTGGTCCTTTGGCTCCTCTCACGGCGGCGGAACGAAAGGGCAGGGCAATAGGAGGGAACATGTACGAGTACCAGGTGGAAGGGGGATTCCCCATCAAGGGCAGCATCACGGCGAGCGGAAACAAGAACGCGGCCCTGCCCTGCATCGCCGCGACACTGCTGACCAGGGAGCCGGTCATTCTCCGGAACATCCCCGACATAGAGGATACCAACGTCATGCTCCAGATTCTCACCGCGCTCGGCGTGGGCGTGGAGAAAGTCGCCGATCATGCGTGGAAGATAGACGCGGCGCAGATAAACTCAAGCACTATCCCCGCCCAGATGAGCAAGAAAATCCGGGCCTCCATCCTCTTCGCGGGACCCCTTGTCGCCCGCACAGGCAAGGCCGTCATGCTGCCTCCGGGGGGCGACGTCATCGGGCGCAGGCGGCTGGACACCCACTTCCTCGCGCTTGAGGAACTGGGGGCCCGCATTTCTACCGAGGGGCACTTTGAGTTCACCGCGAACAAGCTGGTCGGCGCCGACCTCTTTCTGGACGAGGCTTCCGTCACCGCAACGGAGAATGCGATAATGGCGGCAGTCCTCGCCGAGGGCAGGACCGACATTACCAACGCGGCGAGCGAGCCCCACGTGCAGGATCTCTGCGAGATGCTCAACCAGATGGGGGCAAAGATAACGGGCATTGGCAGCAACGTCCTGCACATAGACGGGGTCAAGAAGCTTTCCGGCACGGACTTCGCGATAGGCCCGGACTATATGGAGATAGGCTCCTACATCGGCCTTGCCGCCTGCACCGGCGGATCGGTGGAAATCCACGGCATCCGCCCGCAGGAAATCCGCCCGCTCAAGATAGCCTTCGGCAAGCTGGGCATCCAGTGGAACATCGAGGGAACGACCCTGACGGTCTCATCGGACCAGAAACTCAAGGTCAACGCCGACCTCGGCGGCATGATTCCCAAGATAGACGATTCTCCCTGGCCGGGCTTCCCGCCGGATCTGACTTCCATCATGGTCGTCATCGCGACCCAGGTGGAGGGGACGGTGCTCGTCTTTGAGAAGATGTTCGAGAGCAGGATGTTCTTTGTGGACAAACTGATAAGCATGGGTGCGCGGATTACCCTCTGCGACCCCCACCGGGCGGTCATCTCCGGCCCCTGCGCCCTGCACGGGGAGCACCTGGTCTCGCCGGATGTCCGCGCGGGCATGGCGATGGTCATCGCCGCCCTCTCCGCCCGCGGGGAGAGCCGGATAAGCAACGTCTATCAGATTGAGCGGGGCTACGAGCATCTGGTCGAACGCCTCCAGTCCCTCGGCGCGCACATCAGGCGCGTCGAGGTGAAGTAGCCCTGTCAGTTGGAAGGCCGCTTGCAGTAACGCCAGGTGAACCAGGCACCGGCATAACGCCCGACAAAGCGGCTGGCGGCCGCCTTGAACTTCCACTTGAATGCCATGATGGCGTAGAGTTTGCCCTGCCGGGACTTTTTCAGGCAGTGGGCGACGGTTTTCTCTGCGGAAAGCCCGTGCCGTACTTCTTTTCTGGCTCCTTTAGAAGCGACGTTCGCGAATTCCGTGGAGACCGGTCCGGGGCAGAGGGCGGTCACCTTGATTCCCCGGTCTTTCAGCTCTGCGCGGAGGGCAACTGTCAGGCTCAGTACGTATGCCTTGCATGCCCCGTAGACGGCGAAGTTCCCCAGGGGCAGGAATGAGGCGAGGCTTGCCACGTTGATTATCCGTGCCCCCCGCCCCATATAGGGCAGGGCGTATCCCGTGATGCCCGTCAGGCTGGTGCAGTCCAGGTCCACCATGTCCATCTCGCGCCCGGGGTCGGTGTCCGCGAACTCGCCGTAGCTGCCGAAGCCCGCGTTGTTGACCAGCACGCTTACGGCAAATTCCCCGCGGGCGGCCTCCTCGTCCAGCTTCTCCTTGAGCCGCGCCGCCCCCGCCTTGCCCGCTATGTCGAGCGGAACGGGGACTATCCGGGGCATTCCGCCACTGGCGGCCCCAGCTCCTGGAGCGGCCCCGCCATGCTCCACGGAGGCCCCGGATCCCGACGGGGCACCCGCCCCCGGAGCCGCCCCCTGCTCAATCTCCGCCCGGAGCTGTTCCAGGCGGTCCGCCCGCCGGGCGACGATCCAAATCTCGTCGCTGGTCGCCCTGCCCTCTTCCGCGAGCTGGCGGGCAAAGCAGGCCCCCATGCCGCTGGAGGCCCCGGTCACGATGCAGATTCTCTTCTTGTCCATACAGGGGCAGTATAGCCGGACTGGCGGCACATGTAAATACAGCA
>CACYDQ010000172.1 GCA_902773215.1 uncultured Spirochaetaceae bacterium
TGTCAGCGACTACGGGCCCGAGCTGATCGATGTCTCAAGCGGAATCGAATCAAGCCCGGGCAAGAAGGATGCGGACAAACTGCTCGCCCTGGTCCAGGCCTTGGGCTGATATCTGCCGATACTCTTGTCATGCAGGAGAAAGCAATCTGCCCGAATTGCGAGATAAAAGCGATGATGGGCAGGATAACGAAAGAGAGCATAGAGGCAGCTGTGGCCAAGATGGCACGGCTTGACGGCGTGACCACCGAGGAAGGGGAGTACAAAAGGCGGCTTGCCGTCTGCGAGGGCTGCTCCTCGCTCCGGGACGGCATACTCTGCGCCGAGTGCGGGAGCTACGTCGCCTACCGGGCACGGATTGTCAGCTCCACCTGCCCCTTTCCCGGCGGGGACAAGTGGAAAGACTGAATCATCCGGCTATCTTCTGCCACAGCTCGGAGAGGACTTTGACGAATGTCGCCCCTGCAACGAAAGTTCCGATACTGCTCCCGAGGGAGGAAAAAAGAAATATCATCAAAGTCCGGAGTATGCGGTTACGGTAGAAGCCTTTCACGGACAACGCGTCGTCCGTGATGGACTCCATATCCGCAACCTTGGGCTTGCAGACAAGAGCCTGCACGATTCCCGCGACGACACCAATCCCGATAAGCGGACAGAGGGATGTCAGCGGCGCGCCGAAAAAGCTTGTGATTATCGTCAGCGGATGAGCTGCTGCTATTGCGGACCCGATGGCGGCAAGGATGCCGTTCCACAGGACCCAGGAGCTGAGCATGTTGAAGCCCTTTGTCCTGCCCCCGTATACAAAGCCTGCGGCAATTAATGCGATTATGAGAATCGGAATAAGCCACTGCAAGAACTTTGAGGCAGCTTTCTTCTCGGGGACGCAGCCTATTTCGGAACAATCTTCGCTTTCTTCTCCTGCGGCGAGTTTCTCCAAGTGAGCCTGTACGCCCGGCAGGTGGCCCGCGCCAAGCACGGCGAGAACCTTGTTGCCGCCGCTTGACCAAATGTGGCTGGCCAGATAGCGGTCCCGCTCGTCTATCAGGACTTCCTTGATGACAGGAAGTTCCTTAGAAAGCTCCTCCATCATGCTGTCCATTTCCGACCGGTTCTTGAGCTTCTCTATCTGGTCGGCTTCGACCTCTTCTTTGCTGAATGCACTGGAAACAAGCAGGGCGAGGAGGTTGCATTTCCCCCAGAAAGAGTTTTTTGCCCATGCCCGACGTAATGTCACCGTAATCGGTCGGTCTACCATTGAGGTGGCTATACCAAGTTCCTTTGCTTTGTTGATGGCGGCGAGCATTTCCTCGCCCGGTCTTACGCCGGTATCAAGACCCATCCGCTTCTGGAAAGAGGACAGTACGATGTTTGAAAGCATCAGGAATCCGTTCTTCTCGCGCAGGACTTTCACTATGTCCATGTTACGCCAGGATTCGGGATCCTCAAGGCTTTTCAGCCTCTTTTCGTCAAGCTCTATTGCTACGGTGTCGGGTTTCTCTGCTTCGATGGAGTCGGAGACCTCCCGCACGCTGGCTTCGCTCACATGGGCTGTCCCGACGAGAATTATCTCGCGTCCCGCAAGGGACAGCCGCACCTGTGTCTGAGAGTCCATCAGTTGGAGACCTTGCTCAAGGATTTGTCCTCGCTGTTCAGGTTGAGCTGACCCACGCGCCACTCGGCCATGCGGTACTCGAATATCATCGGGCTGTTCATCGAGAGCAGCTTGCTGTAATTCTCGCTGGCGAACTCACCGCCCCCGAACATGTCGTAGAAAAGTCCCAGGTAGAACCACATCTTACCCTTCTTCTTGCTGTCGGTGATCGTGCTGATTTTCTGTGGCAGGGGCATTTCGCCGGATTCGTCATGCCAGACCCGGAGCATTGCGTATTCGATGGAAGACCTGTCCATCTTGCGGAGGACTTTGTCGCTGAAAGCCTTTGCGTTTATCTTGTCTCCTTCCATATAATAGCAGTAAGTCACCATCAGGGGGTAGGAGACGTTGGCGGTCTTGTCCATCTCGTAGCACTTCATGAAGGCCTGGCGGGCCGCGGTCCAGTTTTTCTTGTGAATCTCCAGCACGCCAATGCTCTCGTATGCATAGTAATAGTCGGGGTTGCAGCGGAGCAGCTGCTTGTAATCGCTTATCGCGAGGTCGTCTTTCCCCTGCTCATCGTACAGGCCGCCCCGGTAGGCGTAGGCGAGGAAGTAGTTCGGCTGCAGGGCGATAGCCTTGGTCCAGGAGTCCGCCGCATTGTCATAGTGTCCCAGGTAATTCTCGAACATCCCGTAGTCCAGATAATAATTGTAGTTGTCCGGCTCCAGCTCTATAGCCTTCTGCACGTAGTCCGAGGCGACCTTGTACTTGTTCCCTGCAGCGGCGAGCTTGCCCAAATAGGAGTAGGCAAGCGAATTCTGCGGGTTCACCTCGATGAGCTTCTTGAAGACAGTCTCGCATTCCTTGTCCATCTTGGAGTCCTTGGCTCCCAGATAGTAGTCTGCCTGACCAAGGCCGAAGAGGGCATCCTCGTTCTTGGCCTCTTTTACGAGGGCTTTCTGATAGTAGAGCCGGGCCTGCTTGTAGTTCTTGTTTGCGAAGGAGCTTTGTCCCAGCGCCATGTTGGCGGAGACATTGTACTGGTCGGCGGCAAGAAGCTGCTTGACGAGCTTGTTCTCGCTCCTGACATCGTTCTGGCAGCGGGCAATGTAGAGCAGTAGTTCCAGCGCATCCTCGTTCGACGGGTCGGACGCGATTATCCCGTTGCATATCGACTTTGCATCGTTCAGCTTGGAGCCGGAGATAAGCAGGGACGCCTTTATGACCAGAAGGTCGGCATCGTTCACGAATCCCGGGGGCAGATCGTCGTAGAGGGCCAGTGCATCGGGTATGCCGGAAGAGCGCAATGTCTCCTGCACGGAACGGATGAAGTCCGTCTTGGAAAAATCCATCGAGGGAACGTCCTGCGTCGTGTTGACGGGGCGTGTCCCATATTGAGCCTCCGACCACACAGGTAAGGCTATGGCAAAAACTACAGCAAGCAGAACAAATGTTTTCATAAATTCTCCATATAATATATATAAATCTCCAAAATTTGTCTAGATTATGCCCTGGAAGCCGGAACTCTTGAATTTTACAATCCTAATGGATAGAATATGCAAAATGCACAGATATAGAATCCTGAAGTTCTTCTTCCTCGCAGCACTCTACTCCGCTGTCATTATCGGAGTTTTCATACTACAATTCAAGACTGAAACCATCATCGCCCGCAATATCGGGGGAATGGAGCTGTCCCTCTCTTCCGCCAAGGACAAAGACAATAACGATGTCCTCAAGAACCGCTTCCGCATTGAATACGACGGCCTGACCTTCAGCTCGGAAGCGAACGCCCTTGCGACCGCGATTGTCTCCGGAAAAGAGGAGCCGGAGCCCCTGGTCCTTGAATCCTGGTCCAAAGACTCCGGCAATGAAATAAAACTCCGCTTCGGGGGCGGGGCCTCCATCAGCTTTACCTCCTGTAAAAGCAACGCAAATGTCTCCGCTGAAGGCGCATCATCCGGCCCCCTGCTGAGTATAACAGCCGAACTCCCGGAAAATTACGAGAGCATAGCGATTCCATATACGATTTCAAATGCCTACAGCATAGAGCTGGGGCAGGGCAGCGGGCAGAAGGGCAAAGATGACGCGGGAAGCCTTACCCTGCAGCGTGGCGATGACTACTTCAAGCTGTCCGGGCCAACGTTCAGCACGTCAAGCCAGACGGGCATGATGACGTTGGCAAGGTCCGCCCCCGCCGCGTTCTATATATCCTTCGTTCCTGTCCGGGAATTCCAGTTTGAGTCCGTCGCGGAACTGCCGCTCACCGACGAGGATTCCTATGCTTCGACAAAGGCTTCTCTCCAGAAGGTTCTCAGGAGCAAATTCCAGGCGGCCCTGGACGCTCACATCACTCTTACGGAGAAGTCCGTCGTTGCCTACCTTGCGGACATGGCACATGACAGCAAGTTCAACGTCGCCCTGAACTCGCTCCCGTCCTCGTTCAAGTCGTCCTCGTCGCGGACCTACCTTTCCACCCCTTTCCTCGCGAACGTCATTCCCCTGAGCGGAGGACTGCGCAGGAAGGAAGCCTCTCTCGGCACCGCCGTCAAGAACGCGGTCTCTAGCAAGGACATCTCCTTCTTCCAGCTGGACGGGCTTTCCGACTGGCTGCTCATACACAAGATGGATTCCGGGGTCAAGGACGCGCTCGCCCTGCCTGCGGCAATGGACGAAAGCCAGCTTTCTCTGAGGGATGCATGCGCGATAATCGGCGTCTACGTTGCCCTGGACTCCCAGGATGCGACCTTCGCGGACAATCTGGGGCCGTCCATCGAGAAATGCCTTTCGGTCGTAAGGAACTACTTGACGCTGGACGGAACCGTGATAACCGTTGGCAAGAGGCAGGACTCCCGGGATGACGAAGAGACCGGGGCAAAGGCTGAGAATGAGATGTCCAAGATAGAGAGGATACTCCTGGGGCAGACTCTCAGGAGTTACGGAGACACCATAGGCGATGGCGCGATAATGGAAACCGGCAACCTGCTGGTCAACCAGGAGCTGCAGGATATGGCTTCCATGAGCCTCGCCGATCTGAGCGAGTTGTACCCCCGCCTCATTACGGAGAACCGCTTTTATCCCCATGTCCAGGTACTTGGCTATTACGGCAAGAAAGCTGTCTGGGCCTGGACCTGCGCCCCCAATATAGACTACAAGGTCGCTGCGAACGGCACGACGGACATCAACATAGACTTCACTTTGAGCTACACGCACTACGTGACCTTCTCGGGGATACCGACATTCCACAACAAGATACAGATACAGAACCTGGACTTCCACACGGACAAGAACTACGAGATATACAACTCGTCGGGATTTGTCTATGACGAGCAGATGCAGGCATTCTACCTGAAGAGCCGCCACAAGTCCAAGCTGGAGCTTATCCGCCTCTTCTGTGATCCCGCACCGGGGTTCGTCAGCGTAACGCATCCTGCGAGGTAGCTCCCCGGACTTGAAGGTTCGGTGCCCCTTGTTTAATTTGGGCCTTTGCTTTATACTTTCAGCAAATGGTTTACGGGGATAGTGATTCAGGAGACAGGAGCCGCCGCCAGAGGGACGGCGAGACGCGGAAGCATGGGTCGGCAGGAGTGGGGCTGACCCTGTGGGTCATAGCGGCAATCATACTTTTCATATTCTTCCTGGTTAATCAGGGTAAAATAATCTCGAATCTCAAGGAGACGGGGTTTTTCGGACGTGTGTTCGGAAAGACTCCTTCGTTCGTGGAGAATGCCGAGGCAAAAGGATCGGGAACGGACAAAAACGATGTCGCCCCCATATTCCCGGATTCAAGCGATTCCGGAATCAACATCGTATCCAGCACGGCGGGCAGCTTCATTAGCCCCCAGGTTCCCTCTGGCGGGAATACGCAGGCGGGAGGGAAGGAAGAGAATACCTCTTCTGCAGAATCCCCGGCAGAACTGACATCCGGCAGCACGACAGGAAGCATTCCCGGCAGGACGATGGATCTGAAGCTCTACTTCATGAGCATAAACAGCGATGGTTCCGTTGTCAGGACCGAAATAACAAGGAGCATGCCCAAGACCTCGAGCCCCCTCTACGATTCCATAAACGCACTGATTTCCGGCCCTTCTGCCGAAGAAGAAGCGAAGGGATGCAGGACTCTCGTCTCCACCGGGACCCGGCTTCTCGGCGCGTCAGTCTCGTCCGGGGTAGCCACGCTGAATTTCTCAAGCGAATTCGAGTTCAACCAGTATGGTATAGAGGGAACGAGGGGGCAGCTCCAGCAGATTGTGTTCACGGCCACCGCTTTCCCGACTGTCGAGAGCGTCCAGTTCCTCGTGGACGGCGAGAAGAGGGATTACTTGGGCAGCGAGGGGGTCTGGATTGGCAGCCCCCTCAGCAGGAATAACTTCTAACTTCTTTTATTGCAATATCGCGCCCTTGTCGGCGGACGAGACCAGCTTCGCGTAGCGGGCCAGGTAGCCGGTGCTGACCTTGGGGGCGGGAGCCTTCCACTCAGCCTTACGTTTTGCAAGCTCCTCGTCGCTCACCTCCAGGTGAATCTTGTAGTTGTTGATGTCGAGCGTTATCTTGTCGCCCTCGCGGACAAGGGCGATGGGGCCGCCGACCGCCGCCTCGGGCGAGCAGTGGCCGAGCGATGCGCCCCTCGTCGCGCCGGAGAAGCGGCCGTCCGTAATCAATGCGACCTCTTTGTCCAGGCCCTGGCCGGCAAGGGCAGCGGTGACGGCAAGCATCTCACGCATTCCCGGGCCGCCCTTGGGCCCCTCGTAGCGGATAACGACGACGTCGCCGGGGTGAATCTGCTGTTTCTGGACGGCTTCCATCGCCTCGCTCTCATCGTCAAAGACGCGGGCAGGTCCGGTGTGCTTCATCAGCTCCTTGGCGCAGGCGCTCCGCTTGACGACCGTGCCGTCCGGGGCGAGGTTGCCGAAGAGGATGGCAAGACCGCCATTGTCGCTGAAGGGATTCTCGATCGGGCGCAGGATCTCCGGGTTGCGGTTCACGGCGTCCTTGATGTTCTCGCCGATCGTCTTGCCCGTTGCGGTAATCAGGCCGGTATTGATGAGATTCTTCTTGGAAAGCTCCTTGAGCACCGCCTGCACGCCGCCCGCGTCGTCCAGCTCGCAGATGAAGGTATGCCCGGCAGGGGCAAGGTGGCAGAGGTTGGGGGTCTTCTCGGAAATTTCGTTGACCATGTGCAGGTCAATCTGCACGCCGGCCTCGTGCGCGATGGCGGGCACGTGCAGCATCGTGTTGCTGGAGCAGCCCAGTGCCATGTCCGCGGTCAGCGCGTTGCGGAAGGAGTCCGCGCACATCATCTTGCGGGCGGTGAAGCCCTTCTTGTACAGGTCCATGACCGCCATGCCCGCCTTCTTGGCAAGGGCAATGCGGCGGCCCGTCGTTGCGGGAATCGTACCGTTGCCGGGCAGTCCCAGGCCGAGCACCTCGGTCAGGCAGTTCATCGAGTTGGCGGTGAACATACCCGAGCATGAGCCGCAGCCGGGGCAGGCGTAATGCTCCAGCTCGCACAGCTGCTTCTCGCTGATCTTGCCGACGGCCTCGCCGCCGACAGCCTCGAACATATCGGTAAGGGAAAGGTTCTTGTCGGAATAGGGGTTGCCCTCGTCGTGGCCGGGCAGGTGGCCGGGCATCATCGCACCGCCGGAACAGAAGACCGTCGGCAAGTCCAGACGGGCCGCCGCCATCAGCATGCCGGGGACAATCTTGTCGCAGTTGGGAATCATCACGAGGGCGTCAAACTGGTGGGCCTTCGCCATGCACTCCACGGAGTCGGCAATCAGCTCCCGCGTGACAAGCGAATACTTCATTCCCTCATGGCCCATCGCAATGCCGTCGCAGACACCGATCGCGGGGAATTCCACGGGCGTGCCTCCTGCCATGCGGATGCCGGCCTTGACCGCCTCGGCAATCCTGTCCAGCTCTACGTGCCCCGGGATAATCTCGTTCTTCGCACAGCATACGCCGACGATCGGACGCTCAAGCTCTTCGTCCGTGTAGCCCATCGCATAAAAAAGCGAGCGGTGGGGAGCCCTCGCCTTGCCTTTGGTCGCGTTGTCACTTTTCTTTGCCACTTTCGCACCTCGAAAAAAATGTCTTGTATCCATTCTATTCTGTATGTACTTAAATGTCAATGAAAGGGCTGAAACGTCTTTGCAGAAACTGGAGCGGCACCGGACAAAATAACCTGCGGGATTCGTTCAGCCCGTGTGGCAGCTTGTCTTCGACTGGCAAATCCGCAATGTACTACTTGCTAAATTCGCCGGTACGTGGTATAGTAAAAGTATGCCAGAGACAACTATTGTGGCGAGCAGCCCCGTGGGGCAGCAGCTCAGCGAGATTAAGAAGGGCGAGCTTTCGTTCCTGATGTTCAACAAGAAGAAAATAGCGCTTGCAGCCGAAATTACTGTCGGTCGTGACAGTGACAACAACGTCCTCGTGGATAATAAGCTTGCCAGTCGTCATCACTGCGTCATTCAGAAGATAAAGGACGCTTACTTTCTGAAGGACGAGAATTCTACCAACGGAACCTTCCTGAACGGCAGCCGTATTCCCCCGGACAAGTACGTCAGGCTGAACCCGGGTGACAGAATTACCGTCGGTGGCGAGACGATAGTGATGTCCTAGGGCGTGCTGTCCTGATGCTGACTACTGAAGAGCTTGCCTCTTTGCGCTCCCGCATCTTGTCCTACAGGAACAGCGTGGAGCCTCCTTCTGGGGAGCTTCTGACTGACATCCTCAACAAAGTTCTTGCCGTATACAAGAACGAAGATTCCTCTTACAGACCTTTGGCCCGGAATGAAGAGGCAGGAGGTCTTCTGGACTTTACGGGAAAGGGGCACCCCGTTGTTATTGTCCCCGATTTGCATGCCCGCCCCGATTTCCTGATTTATCTCCTGTCCTGCAAGATTAAGGGTAAGGAAGTGTTGGATGCCTTGAACGAGGGCAGTATCATCGTCATCTGTGTCGGCGACGGGGTTCACACGGAGCGCCTGGAAAGAGACTACAAGCGCTGGCTGGAGTCCTTTGCATCCTGGCAGCAGGGCAATGTCAACTGTGACTCCATGAGGGAAGAGATGCGGCTCTGCCTTGCCACGGTGATGACCGTTATGGAGCTCAAGATTGCCTTCCCCGCGCATTTTCACTTCCTCAAGGGCAACCACGAGAACATAAAGAACATCGAGGGAATGGGTGACCATGCTTTCCGCAAGTTCGCTATGGAAGGGGAGATGGTCAGAGATTTCATGCATGAAGTTTACGGTGATGATATTCTGGATTTGATGTACGGCTATGAAAGCTCCCTGCCTATCGTCGCTGCCTTTGACCGCTTCTGCGTCAGTCACGCCGAGCCCGCATACGTGTTCAGTAGGGACGAGATTATCAACTATCATGATGAGCAGCTTAGGGACGAGGTGGTGCTGGCCTTCACTTGGACGCCGAATGATGGGGCGGAGGAAGGCAGCGTTGCCAGCATATTCTCCGAGCTCACGGGCGGACCGCAGGAATATGCCCTCTGGTTTGGCGGGCACAGGCCGGTGGAAGGAAAGTATGCCCTCCGGCAGGACGGGCATTACGTGCAGATTCACAACCCTGACGAGATGAACATCACGTATGTTTCGGCGGACAAGCTTTCTGAGTGGGAGTCTGGGGTGGGGAATGGCCCTGACGACCGGATGGAGTGGAAGAGTTTGTTGGAGCAGTGGTTGGAGAAGTGCATCATTTCTGTGAAGAAATAGGATTCTTATTGCATTATCGAATTATCGAATAAAGTTTAGGAACCTGTAAAAGCTCGTCTTTTTCGGTTTTTTGGGGGGAGGGTATGAACGAAACGAAAGTGGCCGCCCCGCAGGCCAGGGTTGCACCCCGGACTACTGCGGCGGTTTCCCGGCCGGTGGCCTCAGTCTCACGGCCTTCGGGTGCAGGCCCTAAGGTTGCGGTCCAGACCAGGACGGTCTCCGTGGCGGACAAGAAAAGCACATTCGTGCCAATGAACATCGGCAAGTACCAGGCGACCGACCTGCTCGCGGAGGGCGGGCAGGGAAAGGTATACCTTGCCTACGATACGGTCCTGGATCCCAAGAAGAAGGACAGGGTCGTTATCAAGGAACTGAAAATCCGCAAGAAGGATGCCCGCGAGCGCTTCAAGCGCGAGGTCAAGATTCTGCGCGAGCTGCGCTACGAGCGGCACGTCGTCAGCACCTATGAGTTCCTCAAGGAGGGAAGCTCCGAGTACATCGTGCTGGAGTATGTGGACGGGATGTCGCTTTCGAGCCTCATAGAAAAGCAGAAGGGACTGCCGGTCTCTCTCGCCATGTATATCTTCCTGGACATCTGCAAGGGACTGAGGGCTGCCCACAAGGAGAACATCATCCACCGGGACATAAAGCCCGACAACGTCCTTATTTCCAAAGACGGGGATGTCAAGCTGACTGACTTCGGTATCTCCGGCAGCGAGAAAGACTTTGACGAAGAGGATACTTCTACCGCAAAGCAGACCTTCTCGTCATCGTTTGAAACTCAGGTTGGTACCAAGATGGGAACACCGAGCTATATGTCGCCCGAGCAGATAGACGACACGAGCAAGGTGGACAAGAAGACCGACATCTATTCTATGGGAGTCATGCTTTACGAGATGCTCTTTGCTGACAAACCCTTCGTAGGTTCCTCCGCGAACGAGATAATGGCGAAGGTCAAGCAGGGCAACTACATAAAACCCTCCGAGCGTGACAAGACGGTTCCCGCTTCCGTGAACCATCTCATTGTCAAGATGATGGCGAAGGATAAGGAGAAGCGTTACAAGGATATGGATGCGGTCATCAAGGCCGTCAATAAATATCTGGGGCAGTTCAGCCCGCAGACCCGGGGCTACCTCAAGTCCGCGCTCAAGGCATCTGTTGCCAGCAAGAACAGGCTCAACTATTACCATCTGAAATTCAAGAACGGCAAGACCGTTGACTTGTCTGCCCTTTCGTCCAAGTACAAGGGGACGATTATAGCCGTCGTGGCCGCCGCAGTCCTTGTCCTTGCTGCCGCGGGCTATGTGACAGGTCTTTTCCATGAAACTATTCTCAGCCCTTGGTTCGCGTCGATGAAGCTGGAGATTCAGGTTCCTCAGAAGACCGAATACAGCGGTGGCAGTTACGCGAGCGACCTTCCTGCGACCGCTTACATATTCCACGATGCGGAGAGTGCGCCTGACGTGGATTATTTGAACAAGGAGCGGCGCTTCTTTGAGGATAAGAAAAACTCCTCGGGCAAGGTCCTTCGCTACGTGACCCGGCCTGTCCACCTGAAAGAAGGAAACTATCTGGTTAAAATCGCACTTGGCCCTTATGTTTACTGGAAGAGCGTCAGCTTGGAGCAGGGGCGGAAGATCGT
The DNA here is from genome assembly GCA_902773215.1 of uncultured Spirochaetaceae bacterium. Lineage (GTDB taxonomy): Bacteria > Spirochaetota > Spirochaetia > Treponematales > Treponemataceae > Treponema_D. Next base: position 10,967 of record CACYDQ010000172.1, read on the forward strand.
GCTGGAGTTTGATTCGTTCAAGGGTGAGCGGAGGATCAAAATTATCCAGCCGCATGCGATTGATGCTGAAACCGGAAGGACAATACAGGAAGGCGTTGTCTTTGAGATAAAGGACAGGAAGGGCAAGTGGGTTCCTCTTGCCGAGGCGAACGAGGAGTTCCTTGCCGGTGAGGATGCCGTCCACGTCCGCGCCTCGTGCGAGGGCTACGAGAGCAAGGAGTTCAGCACCGGGCTCAAGACACAGTGGTATCAGGACACGCTTATCGTTGAGATTCCGCTTTCCCGCCCGGCTGAGCAGGAAGAGAAGAAATGATAATACTGCTCCTTACCACGCAGGAAAAAGTCGGCGAGCGCATTGCCGCCCGGCTCCGCTCCAAGTACAACTACATCGTCCAGACCTTCACGAACGCGCGGAAGTTCATGGAGGCTGCCTACGATGAGGGGCCCTCCCGGATTGACCTTCTTATGGCGGACTACCTATCCTTCCTGAACGATGAGCTGAATCCTTTCGAGAAGATGGTGGAGATGGAGAGCGTCATTCCCTTCATCTACTACAATACTCCGTTCGCCAAGGCGGGGCACCGGGCAGAATACTGGTACAACAAGATTGTCAGGCACATAAAAGCTTATGTGTCAGATGAGATGGTTGCGGGGCTTATCCGCCTTTTTACCCAGATAGACGAAATCATAAGCGCTCCCGACATTATGCCGTATGTCCGCTTGCTGAACGAGCCTCCCGAAATAAACGATGAGGAGGATGCGGAAGAAGACAAGAACCTTTTCTTGGAGGGCTTGCGGAAGCAGTACGGCATCCACAACTCCCGCTTCCGCGTGCTGAAGTACCTTTATGATCGGATTGGCGAGGATGTCATGGAAGAGGACATCTGCACCGATCTCTGGAACGAATACTCCGAGCGCAAGACGGGTGTCCTCTATTCTTATATTAGCGAACTGCGGAAGCTCTTCAGCTCCCCCGCTGGAAACGGGCAGTCAGGCGGCCGCCGGCTGCACATTGAGCGGAGCGGCAAACGCAGCTACCGTATGGTCATCTGTCAGGGCGAACAGGAAAAGAAGTCTATCCTAGGATAGCCCCGGCGGCTCCGAGCGCGCCTAGGCTGGCGAGCAGCATGATGATGCCCGCGAGGAGGACTCCCGCCATTACAGCGAGAATTGTCGGCTTGAACTTCATGTCAAGCAGGCTCGCGGCGAGGGTTCCCGTCCATGCCCCGGTGCCGGGCAAAGGAATCCCGACGAAGAGCAGGAGGGCGATGAACAGGCCGTTGCCCGCCTTTGCCTCAAGCTTCTGTCCCGCTTTGGCTCCCTTGACCAGGAAGAAACTGCATATCCCGCCGATGAGCTTTTTGTCCTGCCCCCACTCAAGGAATTTCCGTGCGAACAGGTAGATTATGGGGACGGGCAGCATGTTGCCTGCGATGCACAGGGCATACATCGCGACAAGGTGCGGGATGTTGTCCGTGCTGATGAGCCCCCAAGCTGCCGCGACGGGGATGGCCCCTCGCAGCTCGATGAGGGGAATCATTGATATGAAGAAGATTGCAAGGTATTTGAAAAGCATTCGGCAAGTATAACGGAGATGGAAGAAAAGGTCAAAGGGGCATTTCTTTTCTGCCGCTCACCGGGCACAGGCCGCCTCCAGGATAGCGATGAGCGGGGCGTACTCGCTCCGCACGCTGGCAGGGTTGGCAAGAAGCAGGTGCTTGCGCTCTATATGGAAAAGCCTGTCCTTGCCCGCGACCGGCATGTATCGGATGGACGATTGCGTGTAGTAATGCTCTATGCAGCCCTGAGGGAGTATATAGACTCCGGTGGCGGCAGTGGCGGCAAGAATGAGGTTGAAAAGGTTCCGCACGAGCGGCAGGCTCGCGGCGACGGATTCCGGCAGATGCCCCGCCAGCTGCTCCTGCAGTTCCCCGTCCGCGATGACCCCTTGTAAGACGACTGTCTTGAATGTGTCTACGTTCTCCGCGCGGGAATGTTTCTGGTCCAGTGAGTCCAGCTTTTCCACGAGCAGCGCCAGCTCGCCTTCGAGCGGGCCGGTTTCCCGCCTTGTTTCCTCATGCCGATTTTCTTCTACGGAACTCTGTACCTCACACAAGGCACGGCCGATGGCGGCAAGGTATCGCTCCAGGCGGAAAATAAGTTTTTCCAGCGTAATCGGTGCCCCAAGCTCCCGGACGGTAAAGATGCTCTTGTAAAAGGGCAGCTGTTTTTCCTCCTGACGCTCGAGCCATTGTGAGGCCCTTATATCAGAACAGAACACGTCGCGCAGTTTGCCGCCGAATAAGGAGTCCAGGTCAGTGATGATGCGGCTGTTTGTGCCGAGCAGGGCACAAACCTTGCAGAATACCCCCAGCTCGTCCTTACCGCCTACGTCAATTATGCCTGTCCCTGCGACTCCCCGTTCCGTCTGCACATACGGAATCAGGCTTGCGAATATCTGCTGGTCGGTATAGCCTTCCACAAAAATCTGGTTGTCGGAGAAGAAGAACTGCTTGTGATAACTGTTGAACCGGGGAAGAAAGCGGCCGAGCAAGTCCTCGTCCCGTTTTCCCAAAGCCTCTATGTGCGTCGGTTCCCTGTTTGTGTGACAGACCAGCACGCCCAGAAAATCCTCCGGGAAGCGCAGGTCGATGAAGAAGGGGGAGTGCGTTACGATGAAATACATCCGCTTGGGGTGCCGCTGTGATACCCTCCTGAGCTCATCGGCGAAGAACTGCTGGAATTGCGGATGCAGGTGCAGCTCCGGCTCGTCAAAGACCAGGCAGCTGTTGCCGGTGTTGGCATACAAGGCGGCAAGCAAGGTGATTATTTCCCTGAGGCCGTGGCACTCCACTTCTTCCAGGTTATATTCCACGTTCCAGGCCCGGTTCACGACGACAGGCACGTAGGAGCCTCCGTCTCCCTGTTTGAACACGATTGTCTTTCCGAACATGCTGGAAAGCACGGCCTGAATTTTCTGGCGGACATTCTCATTCCCTTGTACGATTGCAAGGGCCTCCCTTCCTTCCCGTTCGTCAGCACGGAATGATTTGACTGCATAACCGGCGGCGGCGAAAGCCTCGGCTATCGCCTCAACAAGCAGGGTTTTGCCTGACCCGTTCGGTCCTACGACGAGATTTATATTCCGCCAGTCATCCTTCTTGAAAACAGCCCGTCCCCATAGGAAGGGCATTTTCACTTTTACCGGAACGTGCACCATAGCACAAGTATAAGGCAGGAATCTCCGTTTGTAAAGCTTTCCCTTGGAAACAGGAATTTACAGGACTTCGAGGCTGCCAGTAATGGCCTCAAATGCTTCGTCGTAGTCGGCAAGGAACGCTTCGTTTAAGGCCTTGAGATCCCCGTCTTTCTTTCCCCTGAGAACGTCCTCGAGAGACTGCCCGCTCGCCGCAAGTTTCTGGGCCGCCAGCTGGCGGGCCGCGCCCTTGTAAAAGTGCACGTACTTAGCTGCTTCCGTCTTGTCGGGCAAGGCTTCCAGCCGTTCCAGCTCTCCTTTGTTCAGCCTGTTGCCGGACACGAAAGACTTTAGGAGTTCTATCAGGAGCTCCTTCTCTCCGCCCAGCATTTCCAGCGCAGATGAAAGGTCTAGTGTTTCCATGCAATTCATTATAGGGGCAAAGGGAAGGCTCGTCAACAAAACTGACCTTGAGATTAACGGTTTGCATAACGATTTGCATAACGATTTGCATATAAGAAGGATATGTTGTATAATGAAAGGGAATTCTTTCATTACAGTGTTGTTCAGTCATCACTCTCTGGAGGTTTACATGAAGAAGATACATCGGGCAGGAAGCTCCGTCATGGCCGCCACGCTTACGGCAGCCATGCTCGTCTCCTGCGGCGGGTCCGGCAAGTACAAGGCCGGGACTTACAAGGGAACGGCAGAAGGACGCAACGGCGAGATCGAGGTCACCGTCAAGCTGTCCAGCAGCAAGATTACGGCCGTCACAGTCAGCAAGCATGAGGAGACGCCCGGCATCTCCGACGCGGCCATAAAGGACATCCCCGCCGCCATCGTCAAGGCCCAGTCCGCCAGCGTGGATGCGGTATCAGGCGCGACGATCACGTCCAACGCAATCATGGAGGCGACCAAGGCCGCCCTCGCAAATGCGGGCGTGAGCGACACGGGTTCATCCGCCGCCCCCCGCAAGAATGTCTCCCTCAAGTACAAGGCCGGGACCTATTCCGGCTCGGCGCACGGCATGAACGGCCAGCTCGTCCTGGACGTGACCTTCAGCGAAAGCGCGATCACTGACA
>CACYDQ010000173.1 GCA_902773215.1 uncultured Spirochaetaceae bacterium
CTTGCTCGAACTCAGGCAGATTGCCACGGTGCCGGAGTCCAAGACCGACGGGGAGCTTGTCTCCGCCAAGTGGGAGACCCTGCTGACTCACCTTGGCGATGTCGTCGGCTCGGGGCACAAGTGCCTCGTGTTCTCGAACTTCCTGGGTGCGGTGGACGAGATTTCTTCCCGCCTGGAGGAGGAAGGAATCGGCCACCTGATGATGACCGGGGCGACCAACAACCGGGCTGCGCTCGTCAAGCAGTTCCAGACAGACCCGGACTGCAAGGTATTCGTCATGACGCTCAAGACCGGCGGCGTGGGACTGAACCTGACCGCCGCCGACTACGTGTACATCGTGGACCCCTGGTGGAACAGGAGCGCGGAGATGCAGGCAATAGACCGGACCCACCGCATCGGGCAGGTCAAAAACGTGTTCTGCTACCGGATTATCGCGCGGGGGACGATTGAGGAGAAAATCCTTGAGCTGCAGCAGCACAAGAAGGATTTGTTCGACTCGGTGATAAGCGCGGACAGCCAGATGGTCAAGAAACTTACGGCAGAGGACGTGGACTTCCTGCTGGAAGGAGGAGAGTGAGATGGCGGAGAACTTGTTGGACAGCCTTCCCGAGGACACGGGAAGAAACGGTGACTTCACAAAGAAGGAGCTTGCCGCGACCTTTGAGACACTTCCCCTGTCGCAGCTACGCGCAGCCATCAAGCGGATGCACGCGGGAGTAGGAAAGAACGAGATAAAAAGTAATCAGAAGCTGCGCGAGAAGCTGGCCGAATGCGTCCTGGACAGAAAGATGCTCGCCACCTACCTGTCCTCGTTCACCGACAACGAATTCAAGTTCCTGCTCGGCCTGCTGTTTGATACAGAGAGGCCTCTGGAGGAAATCGTTGAGGAAAACTCGATTGATATCCACCAGTATCTGAAGGACAGCGGCTACAAATACATGGGCAGGACTCTGGACGAGGACAAGCTGCCGTTCGTGGGGCTCATTTCTTATGAGATGAGCCAGTCCCAGATGAGAATCTCCCTTCAGTCCCAGATACAATCCTACCTGTGCTACATGCTCAACCAGTATTACGCGAAGTTCAGGACGCTGGAATCCGCCGCATCCAAAAAATTCAAGAAGGGTTGCGCACAGGGCAGGGAGGTCTTCGAAAAAAGTCCCGTGGCACTGATTGCCCTGAAGAACGCCGGAATTTGTGAGAAAGCCGCAGGCAGCAAAATCCTGAAGGGCATACGGAAAGCCCTCCGTTCCTCTGTCAGCATCCAGCCGTTCACCACGGGAGCAGCCCTGAAACGCGCGGGATACGCTGAGAAGGACGCGGAACGCATCGAAGCTGCCGCCGAGGATCTGTACATCAGCTTCTTTGCGGGCGCGTTCTCGGAGAAGGACGGGGGCTCTCCGGTACTCAACATGATTCCGAACGACCCGTTGGCCCTCTACCGGAGGGCTGTCGGCAACTACATGGTAAGCAGGAACGCGAGCTTTGACTTCGCCGTGTTCGCCCCCTCGGTTCGCATTGTCACATACGGCTGCAACAAGGACAAGCTGCTCAAGTACCGGACGGAGCGCATGGGCAAGCTGAAAGAGATTCTGGCTTCCTGGGCAAAGGGGAACATAAGCGTCGGCGGGAAGACCTTCGCATGGAACACGCCCATTGACTTCGGGCAGTTCCTGGGCAACCTGACGATGCTGGAGAACGTGCAGCTGGACGACCTGATGCCCGATGGGCTTGAGTACTCCTATTACGAGGCGTATTACTCGAACAAAAAGTGGGATTCCATCTCTAACCGGCTGACTCTCAAAAAATATCTGTTCAACCCCTTTTACAACAACCTCTTCCTCGCCTTTGCCGCCATTGGCCTGTTCGAGATTTCCTGCGAGCAGCTCCTGCAGCAGGAAAAGTATGAGGATGTCAAGGATGTCTTGAAAAAACATTCAGACATGCCCGCCTCGTATTACGTATATATGGGGGATGTTGAGGCCAGCGACCTTGCCGACTACAAGACGGACTGTCTCTGTTATCCTTACGGGCAGATACGCGTAATCAAGATGACCGAGCTTGGGCGGGCCGTGTTTGACCAGAATGCCGTCCTGAAAGGATCCGGCGCGGCGGCCAGGCTTTCGCCACCTGTCCTGAAGCCTTCCTTTATCATAAGCATGGATAAGGACGATGTGGTGAGCGCGGAAACCCTGAAGCCCTATTGCCGGCAGATTTCCCCCAGCCTCTACAAGACCGGACTGAAGGAAATCCTTGCCCGCTGCGGGAGCAAGGAGGACTTGGATGCCTTCTTCAAGATGCTGCGGTCCATTACCCAGAAGGCCCTTCCCCCGGAATGGGAGGAACTCCGGATGAAGGCCGAGGCCCGCTTCGTCAAACTGAAGTTCGAGGATTTTTATGCGGTGTATCCTTTGGAGGGGATGCCCTCCGAGCTGGTTGCGGTCATAGACGGGATTTGCAGGAGGAAGCCCTACGCCTTCCACATGGAGGGCAAGCGGGTCGCCGTAAGGAGCAAGTCCCTTGACTCTTTCTTCGGGGAACTCAGGAACGCAGGCTTCAACATAGCGATGGAAGAAAGGTGAAAATTCACGAAAGCCCTTGACGAGTTTTCGCTTTCTCGGTATAACATAGAAAACCTAGGTGATAAGTCGGAAATGAAGGCCCGTTACGGCCTTTCATTCCTGTTGTTTTATCATTAATTTATGAGCATATAAATGGAGGAAACATTTATGAAGAAGATTCTGAGCGCGATCATAGCAGTTGCCGCCGTCGCGGCCCTTGCCAGTGCCAAGCCCAAGACCGTGACCCTGAAGGTCGGAGCCACCCCGGAGCCCCATGCCGAAATCCTGAAGCTTATCCAGAAGGACCTGAAGTCTCAGGGCATCAAGCTCAAGATTGTCGAGTTCACGGACTACGTGACCCCGAACAAGGCGCTTGAGGACGGGCAGATCGATGCGAACTACTTCCAGCACCTGCCCTACATGGAGTCATTCAACAAGGAGCAGGGAACTCACCTGTCCAACGCGGGCGGCGTACACATTGAGCCGATAGCCCTCTACTCCAGGAAGTACAAGTCCCTTTCCGAGCTGCCTGCTGGTGCCAAAATCGGCGTTCCCAACGACCCGACCAACGAAGGCCGCGCCCTGCTCCTGCTCCAGTCCGCCGGGCTCATCACGCTCAAGGACGAGGCCGGAATCACCGCGACCCCGCTCGACATTGTGTCCAACCCCAAGAACCTGAAGTTCACCGAGGTTGAGGCCGCTTCTGTCCCCCGCATCCTGCCCGACGTTGACGCTGCCATCATCAACGGCAACTACGCGATTCCCGCCGGGCTCAACGCGAGCAAGGACGGACTGTTCGTCGAGGGAGCCGATTCCCCCTACGTCAACGTCGTCGCCGTTAAGACTGGCCGCGAGAATGACGAGGCCATCAAGGCCCTTGTCAAGGCTCTGCAGAGCGCGAAGGTCCGCGAGTGGATCCAGAAGAAGTACCCGAACGGGGACGTCATAGCAGTGTTCTAATCAACGGAATTCCGTATGACCAGCTTGTACGAAACAGCGTACAAGCTGGGAATCAGCAGGAAACTAGCTTATACACGAATGAATTCTAGCCTGTCCGCAAAAGAAAAATAGCCTGTCCGCAAAAGAAAAATAGCCTGTCCGCAAAAGAAAAATAGCCTGTCCGCAAAA
>CACYDQ010000174.1 GCA_902773215.1 uncultured Spirochaetaceae bacterium
ATCTGCGACCGCTACGGCATCTACCTCCTTGACGAGGCGAACATAGAGAACCACGCCTACTACGACAACCTGTCCCGGAGCGACTCATGGTTCTACGCCTACCTGAACCGCATCCAGCGGATGGTCCGTCGCGACAAGAACCACGCCTCCATCTTCGGCTGGTCGCTCGGGAACGAGTCCGGCGACGGGTGCAACCAGGTGGCGGCAGTCGCATGGATACGCAGGGTGGATCCGACCCGCCTGGTTCACTACGAGGGATTCGTCCGCCCGGAGCTGCATCAGGGCGACTTCACCTTGGACTCGCTCGCACGCGGCAAGGGCCTGACCGATTTAATCAGCCCGATGTACCCGTCCATAGAGCTCATAACGAAGTATGTCAAGGAACGGGGGGACTACCGTCCTATCATCATGTGCGAGTACTCCCATGCGATGGGCAACGCCAACGGCAGCCTGGCCGACTACTGGGAGGCGATAGAAAGCTGTCACGGACTTCAGGGCGGATTCATCTGGGACTGGATTGACCAGGGTATCGCTGCGGAAAGCCCCGAGGGAGGCCCGGGGCAGGCGCAGGGCGGCAAGTGGTGGAAATACGGGGGCGACTTCGGAGACACGCCGTCCGACTACGACTTCTGCCTGAACGGGCTTAACCTGCCCGACCAGACCCCCAAGCCCGCTATGGAAGAATGCAAGCGGCTCTTCTCGCCCGTCCGCCTGGAGGCTATCCAGACGGCATCAGGCCCGCGGCAAGGGCTCTTCCGCGTCAGGAACAAGGCGGACTTCACGTCCCTGTCCGACTGGAAGCTTGTCTGGACCGTCTTTGTCAACGGCAGGAAAGAGACCTCCGGCGAACTGCCGCTGCCAGATACCAAGCCGGGGGAGCAGGCGGAGCTGAAAATCGATGCCGTCGCCGCCACGCTCGCGAAGTTTACCGGCGGGGAGGAAATCCTGTTCCGCGCGGACTTCATCTGGACGGACAAGGCAGACCTTGCCAGCAAATGTCCCTGCCTTGCGGGGCAGGTCTGTTCGAGCGACGTGGTCGTCATCCGCGAGGCCGAGGGGCTTCAGGACTTTACGGCTCCTTCCGGCAGGTCCTTGCCCGCCGGCGACATCAAGGAGATAGCCTCCGCCTTCAGGCCGACCCTCTGGCGGGCCATGCTGGAGAACGAGGGAATCAAGCGGGAGCTCTGCCGCCTGAACGACGAGGATGCCCCCTGGTGCTTCAACGGCAAGCCCACCCGGGACTGGATAAACAAGGGGCTTCCCTCGGTGGAGGCAAAAAAGACGCAGGACGGGTTCAGTCTGGGCGAGTTCGGCAGCTGCAAGTTCTCTGTCTCCGGCGCGAAGGCCCCGGACGGGAGCGATGCCCTCAGATTGGAATGCTCGTTCTCGCTGACTGCGGCCCTGGACGAGTACCCGCGTGTCGGGCTCAGGGCCAGCATACCGGCATGTTTTGATAAGGTGCGCTGGTACGGTGACGGCCCGCACGAGAACTACAATGACCGCCGCTTCTCCGCCCTGCGCGGGATGCACGAGATGGATGCCCGCGATCTGGAGGTGCGCTACATCGTGCCGCAGGAGAACGGCAGCCGTCAGGGAGTCTTCTATCTGGAACTGGGCGCGGCGGACGGCAGGAAAATCCGCTTCCAGTCGTTGCGGCCTTTCAGCTTCAACTATTCATCGTATACGACGGAGGATTTGTTCCGCTGCGAGCACCGGAACGAGCTGGTTGACTTGACAAAGGGGGAGGGAGGCCATTGGATTCTGACGCTGGATGCCGCCCACCGGGGAGTCGGCACGGGTGCATGCGGCCCCGACACGATGGAAGCCTACCGCATCCGTCCGGGAGTCTATGCGCTGAACCTGCTGATGTGGTAAATCCGGTGCGGTGCGGGGCTCCTAGAGCCGTTCCCGCGCCCGCATCTTGACGGAGAGGTTTTCCAGTTCCTTGGGGAAGTCCCCGCCCCGGTCGGTCCCGGCAATCGCCTTGTCACAGAGGAAGTCCAGCCGGGTCAGGGCAGTCAGTATCTCGTATTCCATCTTGGAGGCCTCAAGGTCTACGGAGGGGAGCAGAGCCTTGGCAGAGGCCGACATATCGGCAAGGACCTGTTTTTCCCCGCCGTACGAGCTGTTCAGGGCAAGGGCTTTTTCGTTTATTCGTTTGACGGCGGCCTGTATGCGCTCCACTGACGCGCGCCGTTCCTTCTTGTCGTTCTCGAGAATCCGCCTGTTCTCCGCGCTTTTCGCGCTCAGGTCGGACAGGACAAAGAGCAGAATCCATGCCGCCGCCGCACATATACCGCGTTCCAAAGGAAGGGAACCAGAGCGGACAAAGACGGCTATGCCCGCAATTCCCGCGAGGAAGAGTATGTATGGAAAAATTTGAAAGCCGGCCCGGAGTCCCCCACCGGCATTGTTCTTGACCGTCACGTCGTTCATGCCTTGCCGGCCCCCATGCCCTCGCTCTCCATCGCGGCCCTGGACTTCATCCGCTTCTTCATGTCGTACATAAGGCTGTCTGCCCTCTGCTGGGCCTGCACGAAGTCCTCCCGTGAGTGGGGCTTGAACATGGCCCATCCGTATGCGACGGTGAACTTCTGCTCGCTCTCCTTCTGATTGGCCACCTTCCGGTCGAACTCCGCAAGCAGGGCCCGCACCTCGTCCTCATCCAGATCCTCCAGCAGGCAGATGAACTCATCGCCACCTATCCTGTATATCTCGCCCTTCCCCCCGAAGGTCTCCCTCATGCAGTCGCAGAAGGCCTTGATTACCTTGTCGCCGACAAGATGCCCTAGGGTGTCGTTGAGCTTCTTCAGGTTGTTCATATCGAACATTATCAGGCAGTAAATCCTGCCCATGTGCTCCTCGTAATCGAATTTCTCGACGAGATAGAACCATGCGGTCTTGCTGGAGACTCCGGTGTTGAAGTCCACGAGGGCGAGCTTCTCGTACAGCTGCGCCTCCTTGATTTTCTCGAACTTCTCGACCGTCTTCTGGTAGACGACGACGGTCAGCGAGAAGAACGTGAAGATGAGGGCGATGGTCATCCAGAAATCCGTCCAGGTCTTGGAGTGGGACGACCTCAGGAGTATGACCAGCACGAACATCAGGATGCTGACCCCCATGGAGATGCAGAAGCTGAACTTCAGAAACCTGCTGGAGAAGCGCATCGTGAACATTATGAGATAGGAGATGTAGACGCAGATGGATATGAACATCACGTAGAGCATGACCGCGCTGCTGGTTATCTGCACGGTGCCCGTAAACTGCAAGCCCAGCTGCAGTACCGCAAAGTAAAGGACGATGCCCGTGAAGACATTGGTCATGCCCCTCATCCTGGGAGGGGTGAGCGAGTAGGTGAACCTGAGCGCGAAGCAGAGGATGAGGAACTGGAGCATGTACTCCAGGCACCAGTGCAGCGGCTGGCTGCCGAAGAAGAACTGGAGGATGCGGGATTCCTCAAGCTGCCAGATGCCCAGGGAGAGGTCCGTCAGCCCCAGGTAAATCAGCGTCAGGTCCAGCTTCTCGTTGTCCGTCTTGGTGAGCGTCGTGATGCCCAGGAGAAGGACGATCATGCCGAAGATGCACAGCGTAAGGCCCAGGTAAATCTTGTCGCTCCTGTTCTTGATGAGCCGGTAGAGGATTTCCGCCCTGTCGCCTATGTACACCTCGTTCAGCTCGCCCCTGCTGCCTTTTATCAGCGGGTCCAGCTCCAGGCAGATGGTTCCGCCGTCCGTAATGGGCAGATCCACGATGTGGTATATCGCGCGGAAGCTCTTGAGCCATGACGGGCCGCCCCCCATCTCGTAACGGTACAGGACAGTGCCGTCCATCATGAGCCGGGCATTCTGATGATGAGTAAAGAAACAGATGGATTTCTTGTCGTATGAGGCATACCTGTGGTAAATGCGGACTTTGCCGTCAGGCTTGGGGTTGATTCTTGTCGGGAGCGCGGGAAGCTCCTCCTTGTTCCCCCCCGCGTCCAGACGGTACCAGCCCAGGTTATACGTCTGGGCGGCCTTGAGAAGGAGCTTGACATACTGGGATTCAGACGAATATGCCATAACGTATGCGCTTACCGCGCACACCGCCAGAAAGAGTAGGGCTATCAGGGCTTTGAGAATGTCCGCTGCCTTCGGTTTTCCCATATTTAACCCATTATATCCGATTATGTCGTGCCCGACAAGGGATTTCTTTGGGGGCGACCCCCAAGCCCCCGTAGTTTCCGGGGTGTCCCCGTCCCCCTGGTTTCTTCTGGGGGGATGCCCCCAGACCCCCCTGTTTACGGGGAGTTCCCCGTCCCCCTAGTTTTGTTTCCGGGGGGAGCCCCCGGACCCCCTTGTGTTTGGGGGGAGGCAGATTTTTTAACGTTAAAAAATCTGGCTCTTCTTCCGATGCGGGGGTTCCCCTCCCCCCAAGCCCCCCTTCCTGCCCCAGCACGGACCGGGGGGCGGGAGCCGCGCCCCCCCGGTACCCCCGGATGTCTAGGGAAAAGCAATTAACGCGTCAGCTGTGACAAAAACGATTCCCATTGCCAAAGCTGATTGATTAGATTTTGCTTGTGCCGCATGGTCGGGGAGTCCGGGGGTGTAACCCCCGGCA
>CACYDQ010000175.1 GCA_902773215.1 uncultured Spirochaetaceae bacterium
CGGACTGGTCAAGTTCGACTACCTGGGGCTCAAGACCCTCTCGCTCATACGCTACGCCGAGGACATCATCAACAAGCACCGGAAGGAAGGCGAGCCGGAGTTCCGCGCCGACCAGGTGAGCGAGACTGACGCAAAGACATTCGACCTCTTCTGCCGGGGAGACACGGTCGCAGTATTCCAGTTTGAGTCACCGGGAATGCAGAAAATCCTCCGCCAGGCCAAGCCCCGCTGTATCGAGGAGGTCGTCGCCTTGAACGCCCTGTACCGGCCAGGACCGATGGACTACATCCCCCAGTACATCGAAGGCAAGTGGAAGCCCGAGACCATCCACTACCCCGACCCCTGCCTGGAGGGCATCCTCAAGGAGACATACGGGGTCATGGTCTACCAGGAGCAGGTCATGCAGGTCGCCCAGAAGATAGCGGGCTTCTCGCTCGGAGGGGCCGACATGCTGCGCCGCGCGATGGGGAAGAAAAAGCTCAACGTCCTGATGGACAAAAAAAAGGAGTTCGAGGACGGGGCGGTCAAGCAGGGCTTCACCAAGGAGCACGCGGACGACATCTTTGAGATAATGATTCCCTTCGCGGGCTACGGATTCAACAAGTCGCACGCGGCGGCATACTCCGTCCTCGCATACCGGACGGCATGGCTCAAGGCCAACCGTCCCGCCGAGTTCATGGCGGCAAACCTGACCAACGAGATTACCTCCACCGACAAGCTCCCCGAATACATCGAGGAGGCCCGCAAGATGGGCATAGAGGTGGATCCGCCGGACGTGAACCGCTCGGACGAAGTCTTTGACGTAGTGGACGGCAAGATTGTCTTCGGCCTCATGGGAATCAAAGGCATGGGGCAGGCTTCCGCCGAGATGATAGTCGCAGAACGGAACAAGAACGGCCCCTACAAGTCATTCATGGACTTCATGGATAGGCTTGATGGAAATGAAATAAACAAGAGGGTTTTGGAATGCCTCATCAAAACCGGGGCCTTCGACAAGCTCGGCAAGAACCGAGCGACGCTCCTCGCCAACTACGAGGCGGTCATGAAATACGAGGAGAAGAAGCGGGAAGGAACGGAGTTCGGCCAGGCGAGCCTCTTCGGCGACACGGGCATACAGGAATTCGAGGACTACAAGTTCGAGGAAGTCGAAGACATGCCCCGCATGGAAGAGCTGAACATGGAAAAAGAGCTCATCGGCTGCTACGTCTCCGGCCACCCGCTCGACAGCTGGCGGAAGCTCATCGAAAGCTGCGCGACGGTGAACAGCGAGAATATCGATCGACTCGGCAAAGAAGACAAGGCCCTCAGGGACTCTCTCGCGGCAAGCGGGCAAAAGCCCTGGCAGATGAAGAACATCGGAAAGAGCCATATCGCAATCGGCATGATTCAGGGAATCCGTACTATAATGACCAAAAAGGGCGAGCAGATGTGCTTCTCCAAGCTGGCCGATTTCAAAGGAACCATCGACATAACTTTCTTCCCCAAGGTCTGGGAGGAGTTGAAAAACAAGGTAGAGGACGGAGGGGTATATGCGCTCAAGGGCAAAGTGGACGGCAGCCGCGAGCAACCGAGCCTCATCGTAGACAGCATGGAAGATCCCAAGACACTCGGCGAGCGGGCAATACGCGAGCTGCACATAGAGCTTGAAAGCGGCTTCTCCGGTGCGGGCGACATTGCCCCGCTCAAAGACGTGCTGCTCAGTGCGCAGGGCAACTGCAACGTATTCTTCCACATTGACGTAGACGGAAAGAGTTTTATCGTCAAAGGAAACTCACAGATGCTTGCGCCCAGTGCCACTGACTTTCTGCAACAGCTCAAAGACCAGCCCCTCGTAAAGGAAGTATGGACGGAATAAGCCCATACCTCCACCTCTCACGATGATGAATCAATAAAAGCAAAAAGCCGGGAGTTCCGCCAACAAGGGCAAAGCTCCCGGCTTTTTTATGGAGGCCGCACGTTGTAACACCTGCAGCCCTATCCATAATTAATTAGTCCTTTGACTTGGGCTTGCGGCCCCTCTTCGCTCCGGTCGTAGCCTTCGCAGCGGGCTTGCGTCCGCGGGTAGAAGTCTTCTTCTCGGCGGCAGCCTTGCGTCCGCGGGTAGAAGTCTTCTTCTCGGCGGCAGCCTTGCGTCC
>CACYDQ010000176.1 GCA_902773215.1 uncultured Spirochaetaceae bacterium
CCGGCTACGACATAGAAGCTGCCCGCCGTTACTTCCGCAAGGCATGGGACGAGATGACTGCCGCCGGGGAAGCGAAGGCGGGGGACAGCTTCTTCATAGACTTCCATACATACAGCAACGATGACGTGTACATGCGGACAATCGACTACCTGCAGATGGCCATAAACGAAGGGATAAAGGGAACCCCCTTCGAGGGAAAGGTCACCGTCAGGCAGATAACCGACCAGGACTACTATGCGAACATGCGCAAGGGGAACGTGGACTGCGCCATGACCGCATGGGGCGGTTCCACATTCGACCCCTACGGCGTCCTCTGGTGCTACTGCACGGCCGAACCCCTGCACGAATATGGATTCGATCCCTTCAAAGTGATGCATACGATAAACATTGACGGTACAGATGTGACCCTCAGCATGAACGGCTGGTACAAGGCCCTCTGTTCCGGGGCGTACTCGTCGGCGGCCTTCGACACGAGGAACAAGATACTCGCCTCCTGCGAGGAGAAGCTTTTGTCCGGCTACTACATGATTCCCGTCCGCGCCCTCAATGCGAACGCGATGCTTTCCCAGCGCGTCGTCGAGGGATCGGACATCTACATCAACGAGATTCTCAAGCGCGGGGGCATCCAGTACCGGACCTACACGATGGACGACGACGAGTGGGCCGCCTACTGCGAGGCGAACAACCGGCAGCTGCAGTACTAGGGAGAGGAACGCATGCCTCTTACGGAATACAGGGAAGGTGAGGACGGCCTGCTCCGCCTCATCTTCCGCGGCAACGACATACTGATACGGACGGACGAGGCCCTCCCCTGGGAGAGCCGCCTTGCCGGTGACGGGCTTTTCTCCGGCCTGGCAGCCAGCCTTGCGGAAGCTCCCGGCGGACACCCCCGCTCCTACACCGAGCGGGAGTACGGATATGCCGCCCTCATGCTTGAGGATGGGGCCGCCGCGCCGGAGGGGTTTGTCTTCATCCCCCTCCGGGAATTCTTCTGGCGGACAAAGAGCGGGGAAGAGCAGGCTCAGGGCCTTCCCTCCCGGCTCGGTTCCATCGCCGCCCGCGCCCACGGCTTTTTGTCCCTGCTTTCAATATACCGCTTCTGTCCCCGCTGCGGGTCACGGCTCGCCTTTGACACGAAGGAAACCGCGATGCGCTGCAGCAATTCCGCGTGCGGCCGCCTGGACTTTCCCCACATAGAGCCTGCGGTCATCGTGCTCGTCAGCCGGGGCGATGAGATCCTGCTCGTCAAGAACCGCAACTTCAGGCACAACTTCTACGGCTGTGTCTCGGGATTCGTCGAGATGGGCGAGAGCATAGAGGCCGCCGCCGCCCGGGAAGTGCAGGAGGAGACCGGCATAGAAATCCAGAACATCCGCTATGCGGGCAGTCAGGCCTGGCCCTTCCCCGACCAGCTGATGCTCGCCTTCACCGCCGACTACAAGGCGGGCGAGATTGTCAGGCAGGAGGAGGAGCTTCTGGATGCGGGCTGGTTCCGCCGGGACAAACTGCCCCCCATCCCCAATCCCGGCTCCGTCGCCTACAATCTGATAAAGGGGCATTTCCCGAAAGTCTGAGGCAGGGCATTTGATAATTAGATGTTTTTTCAGTACATTTTAGGAAACGATTTCTGATTACACAGGAGGTATGTATGTCAATGGAACTGAACGAGTCCAACTTCGGCCAGGAAGTCCTGGAGAGCAGCGTCCCCGTCCTCGTTGATTTCTGGGCGACCTGGTGCGGTCCCTGCAAGATGATGGGGCCGGTACTGGAGGAGATTGCCGGCGAGATGGACGGCAAAGTGAAGGTCTGTAAAGTCAACGTCGATGACAACCCTGCTCTTGCGGAGAAGTACGGCATCATGAGCATCCCGAACTTCATCCTCTTCAAGGGCGGGCAGGTCGCCGGGCAGCAGATAGGTGCGGTCCCCAAGGACACCCTCGTCAAGATGCTGAATGCGTAGGGGGGAAACGCAGGCGGAGCCGCAGGAGGCAGAGCCGATACGGGGCATCTGCTACAAGTGCCTCAGGCCGCTCGTCTCATGTTACTGCAAGTATATCAAGCCCTTTGACAGCGGGGTCAAGTTCGTCCTCCTCATGCACCCCAAGGAGGCGAAGCGGCAGCGGACGGGCACGGGCCGCCTTGCCCACCTGACACTGGAAGGCAGCGAGATTCTGGTCGGCGTGGACTTTACTGCGAATGCCCGCCTGAACGCCCTGCTTGCCGACCCTGCTTACTATCCCGTCCTCCTCTACCCGGGCCCCGACGCGTGGACCGCCGGAAAGGAGGGCTTTAAGGAGAAGCTTGCCGGGCGGAAGCTTCTCGTCATCATCATCGACTCCACGTGGGCATGCTCCAAGAAGATAATAAAGCTGTCCAAGAACGTTCTCGCCCTGCCCAAGTTCTCTTTTTCGGGCTGCTACCGGAGCATCTACACCTTCAAGCGGGAGCCCAAGGAATACTGCGTCTCCAGCATTGAGTCATGCTACTATCTCATAAAGGAATTGCAGGCTGCTGGGATTACCGGTCAGGATGTGAACCCCGAGCCGCTGATGGACGTGTTCCGCGAGCTGGTCAGGTTCCAGCTGCAGAAGGAGAACGAGCGGATTACGCTCGGACTTCCGGGCACACATGCCTACGACTGGAAGTACACCAAGCTCAGGGAAGTCCCGGGGGAGACTCCCGCCACGCAGCAGGCAGGCAGCCCCGGGCAGGAGCAGCCTTAATCCGGGCAGGAGCAGCCTTAATCCGGGCCGGAGCCCAGGTCGCTGACAATCTCCTGCGCAATCTGAATCCGCTTCTGGCAGCGGTTCATCGCCGTCTGCTCGATATGCCGGTGCGCCTCTTCCTCGCTCATTCCCTTGTGCGAGATGAGGAGCATCTTGGCGCGGTTGACAATGCGGATTTCCTCCAGCTTGTTCCTCAGCTGGACGGTCTTGTAGGTCAGCTGCTCGAACTTCGCCTTGACCGCCATCGCCGCCTTTATCATGTTGTAAAAATAGAAGAAATCGAAGGGCTTGGTCACGGGCAGGATGCCGTATGCCTCCGTCCGGTATGACACTTGGTCAAACATCTCGTTCGGTATGAGCAGGAGGACGGCGGAAGGAAGCCCCCCTGTCTCCGAGACGAAGTCCTGCCCTTCCCCGTCCGCGAAATCCGCTATGATAATCCCGAAGCTCTCCTCCATGAGCCTGCGCCGTGCCTCGTTGAAGTCCGCCATCTCCGTCAGGGCGAACAAGGGCGCAGTCAGCACCTGCTTGATAACAGAGGAAAGTTTCGCGTCCTTGCACACCAGAAGGACTTTCGTCGTGTCAGCTTCCATGCGGTCCCTGTACCTTCAGATTCCTAGGCTCCCAGGGCTTTCCTGACGAATTCCGAGTCTGCCTTCGCCCGTGCCTCATCCAGCGTCCACGGAAGACGCACGAGCCGTGACGTGACGCTCTCGGGGGCATTGAACAAATCCTCATCGGTCGCGGGGGGCGGGGCCATGCACTTCTTTATTCCGTCCAGGGCCGCATGGATGACCAGAGCGTATGCGAGGTAGGGGTTTGCCATCGTATCGGGCGAGCGCAGTTCCAGGCGGAGGCCGTCCTTGCTCGCGGGGATGCGGACGAGCTGGGACCGGTTCTCCTTGCCCCAGCAAACGTAGCAGGGGGCCTTCGCGGTACCGAGCCTCCTGTAGGAGTCCTCCTCGGGGTTCAGGTAGTAAGTCATCTCACCGACGTGGGCGAGAATTCCGGCGAGGGAATGCTTCAGAAGCTCTTTTTCGTCCTCGCCCCCGCTGCTTTTGACCGAGAGGTTTATGTGCATACCGTTCCCCGGTCTGCCGTCGAGGGGCTTGGGGGAAAAGTCCGCGTACAGGCCGCTGCTGACCGCCTTGGTGCGGACAATCCACTTGAACGTGGATGTGTTGTCCGCCGTCGTCAGCGCGTCCGCATAGTGGAAGTCTATCTCGTTCTGCCCGGGCCCCTCCTCGTGGTGGCTCGCTTCCGGCGTGATGCCCATCTGCTCAAGCGTAAAGCAGATTTCTCGGCGGATGTTCTCGCCCTTGTCATCTGGGGCTATGTCCATGTAGCCCGCGTTGTCAAAAGGCTGTCTGGTGGGGTTGCCGTCCGCGTCCAGCTTGAACAGGTAGAATTCCATCTCCGTCCCGACGCGGAACTCGTAGCCCTCTTTCTTGGCGAGGGCGACGGCGGATTTGAGTATGTGGCGGGAATCCTTCTCGTAGGGCCTGCCGTCGGGGTACTGGATGTCGCAGAACATCCGCACGACCTTGCCGGTGGAGGGCCGCCAGGGGATAATCGTCAGGGTGGAGGGGTCAGGATGAAGGAAGAGGTCGGACTTGTCCGCCGTCTGGAAGCCTTCCACGGACGACGCGTCAAAGCTGATGCCGTCCCGGAAGGCCCTGCCCAGCTGCCCAGGCATAATCGAAATGTTCTTCTGCCTGCCGGACAGGTCAAAGAAAGCGAGGCGGATGAATTTGACATCCTCCTCCTGAATGAAATCCAAAACATCCTGCTGTGTGTACATAGCCTACTCCCCAGTTACTATATATCGTATCAGGGAATTTGGCAAGGGGAAGATTGTGGGTATGTCGGCTTGCGTTTCTGGCTTAGCCTTGGAACAATGTCTTGACCAAATCCTTTATCCGCCGGACGGTCTTTGCCCCTTCCGCCTTCTCCGGGGCAAACACAGTGGTGAAGCCGAGCTCGCGGGAAGCCTTGACCCTGTCCTTGAGCTTGGTGACGGGGCGGATTTCGCCGGCAAGCGACAGCTCCCCGACGATGGCTGTGCTTTCCTTGAGGGGCAGGTCGCTCCGTGCCGAAAACAATGCCGCCGCGAGCGCCGCGTCTATCGCGCTGTCCGCAAGGCGAATGCCTCCCGCCACGTTGATGTAGATGTCCTGTTCGGAGAACTTGACGCCCAGCTGTTTTTCCAGCACGGCGGCGACGCGGCTTACTCGCGCCCCGTCCACCCTGTCGGAATAAACCCGGCTCATCGCTCCCTTGGCGGGGACGGTCAGGGCCTGAATCTCCACGATGAAAATCCTCGTCCCTTCGAACACTGGCACGCAGGAGACCCCGGCGGGCAGCCCGCCTTCCCGCTTGGTGATGAACAGCGATGATGGGTCTGGAACGGGCTTGAGCCCGAGCGAGTCCATCTTGAAAATCCCCAGCTCGTTGACCGAGCCGAAGCGGTTCTTGAGCGCGTGCAGAAAGCGCAGGTCATCGTTGTGGTTGCGCTCGAACGAAATAACCGTGTCCACCATGTGCTCAAGGCTCTTAGGGCCCGCGATGTCTCCCTCCTTGGTCACATGGGCAGTCATGAAGAGGACGGCATCCCGCTCCTTGACCCAACTGATGAGCTCGTTGGAGCAGTACTTGAGCTGGCTCACCGTTCCCGGAACGATTCCTGCCTGCACGGAATAGACTGTCTGAATCGAGTCGATTATCGTGACCGTCGGGTTCAGCGAGTCGAGCGCGTCCAGAATATCCTCAAGACGGAGGGTCGGCAGGATTTCGACCTTGCCCACGTCGAGCGACAGGCGGACGGCCCGCCCCTTTATCTGCGAGGCGGATTCCTCACCCGACACATAGAGGATTCTGAACGAGGGGTTTACTTTCTGTATCGCCGCCGCGCACTGGAGCAAGAGGGTGGACTTGCCGATTCCTGGCTCGCCTCCGATGAGAATGGCACTCCGTTTGGTCGCTCCCCCGCCGAGCACCCGGTCAAACTCCGCGTCGCCGGTCGCAATCCGCCCTTCGTCTACGATTTCTATACGAGAGAGGGGAACGGGCTTGACCTTTGCCACCGTCCCATCGGACGAGAGGCGCGGGCCCGCCGCCAGGGGGTCATTGATGCACTCCTGCATGGTATTCCACTCGCCGCACTGTGGGCAGCGGCCCAGCCATGCAGGCTGCGTGTAGCCGCATGATGAGCATTTGTATACAATTGAACCTTTCTTTTTCATCTGGAAAACACCGCCTTACGGAATAGCCCTGTCTATGATGCCGCCACCTGCGATGACTCCTTCCCGGTAGAAGACGACGGACTGGCCGGGGGCGACTGCCCGCTGCCTGACGGCGAAAATTACGGTGCAGCTGCCGTCCTCCCTCGCTGTGACGCGGGCTTTCACGGGGGGCGAGGCGAGGCGGATTTTTACGTCCGCATCGAACGAGCAGCGGGGATTGTAGGAGCCGGGCCAGACCATATCTGTCGCCTCAAGGGCTGAGCTGAAAAGGTCGCCGTCCTTGCCCAGCACGACGGTGTTGCTCTCCTTGTTTATGGCGGCGACGTAGAGCGGCTCCTTCGCGCTTATGCCGAGCCCCCGCCGTTGCCCGATGGTATAGTGCTCTATACCCCGGTGCTGTCCCAAGATTTTCCCGTCCAGATCCGTGAAGTTCCCCGGCCGCGAGGGCTCATCGGAAAAGAGCGCGTCAAAGTATTCCGGCGGGATGAAATCCTGGCTTTCTGAGCGGTCTGCGGCCTTGAGCCCCCGCTCACGTGCCATTGCGAACACCTCTTTCTTTGTCAGATTTCCGAGCGGGAATCGTACTTTCTCAAGCACG
>CACYDQ010000177.1 GCA_902773215.1 uncultured Spirochaetaceae bacterium
CGCGGCCCCCATCGTCTTCTTCTACATCTACCAGGCGATGGAATCCACGCTGCCCTATTCAATCGTCGAGGCGGCCCGCGTTGACGGTTGCAATGAGTTCCGTACCTTCAACACGATAGTCCTGCAGATGATGAAGCCGTCCATCGCCGTACAGGCAATCTTCGCCTTCGTCAGCTCGTGGAACAACTACTTCGTCCCGCAGCTGGTCATTTCCAGCAAGGAGAAGAAGACCATTCCTATCCTGATAGCCCAGCTCCGTTCGGCTGACTACCAGAAGTTCGACATGGGACAGGTCTACATGACGATTTGTCTGGCCATCGTACCGCTTATCATCGTGTACCTCTTCCTGTCGAGGAGCATCATCTCCGGTGCCACTGCCGGCGGTGTGAAGGAGTAAGGTAAGCTTTTCCGGACACGAAAAAGCCCCCGTAGAGGCCAGTCCTCTGCGGGGGCTTTTTTTGTGGGCTCCAAAAAAGGGCCAGGAGGGCTTCTCCTGTTTTTTACTCGTCGAAGTTTATCCGTTCCTCCTCTATGACGAGGGGCCGGTTCATGATGCGGTTGTTTATGGCCATGATGTACTCCCCGAGGAAGCCGATGAAAAAGGTCTGCACCCCGTTAAAGAGGAATACGCCCACAATCAGGGGAACCAATCCAGCGCTGAAGGTTCCCCAGTGCCTCAGTTTATATACAACATAGAAAAGGGCCACTATGACACTGACAAAGGAGATTATTGCCCCTCCGATCGTGGCAAAACGCAAGCCCGCCTTCGTGTATGAGGTGAAGCTGAGCATGGCCGCATCGAAGAGGGAGTACCAGTTGTTGTGGGTCTTACCGGCCCTTCTCCGGGCCTGCCTGTAGGGAACGTTGACCCGGCGGAAGCCCAGCTCGGCGACTATGCCGCGCAGGAAAGGCGTGGGGTCCTTAAGATCATGGAGGACTTTGACGAAACTCTTGTCGTACAGGCCGAACCCCGTAAAATGCTCTATCTGCTCCACGTCGGACATTCGGTGTATAATCTTGTAGTAGCAGGTTCGGAGAAAGCGGACCATGCGGTTCTCGTCGCTCTGGGTCTTGATTCCCGCAACTATCTTGGCACCTTCCTCCCATTTCTGGACGAAGGTGGGGATGAGATCCACGGGATCCTGGAAATCGCAGCAGAGCATGACTGTACAGTCCCCTGTCGTCTGGGACAGCCCATAGTAGGGTGAATTGAACTGCCCGAAGTTGCGGGCGTTGAAGATAGCCTTTATCTTCTTGTCCTGTAAGCACATCTGGCGAAGCAACGCCCTGGTTCCGTCCGTCGAATCATTGTCGATGAAGATAATCTCATATTCGTAGTCCGCAAGCTTCTCCTGCATCATGGAGGTTAAGGCCTTGCCCATGGGAACCACGTTTTCCTGCTCGTTGTAGCAGGGCACCAGAATGCTTATTTTCTTCATGTTTTAACCCCTTCATATAACCTAACATTTTGTGAGAGAAAGATAAACCCCTAAAAATGCCCTTTACAATCTTGCCGATTAATGCGAGAATATAGATAAGGTCATGGCACGCACTAAGAAAAATAATAATAATATAGAAGATACAAAAAGTACGAACCTTGAACGGCTTGCCCAGGGAATAAGCGACAACGAGCGCAAGGATATGCTCAGCAAGCTGAAGGAGGTTGTTCCCGAAGAAGGGGAGAACATCCCGGGAGTGACGCAGAAGAAGAAGCGGGATGCCGTCCAGGCAGAGGAAGAAAGGCGGGAGTTTGCCCTCAAGCTCAGGAAGGAGCCCCTCCTGCGCCGTTTCTGGATATGGCTTAGGTCCCTGTTCAGCGAGATGACAGTCGAGGAAATCTACAACGAGAGCCTGGTCTCTGATCTGGCACATGACATAGAGAGGCACTACCCCGACCTGCTGATTTACCGCCGGAAGGTCTTGTTCAACTCTTTCTATGAGAAGATGCTCCTCCTTGCCAAGGCATCGGAGTTTTTCAAGCCCTATATCAAGATTTTTGACCGCAATCCGGGCACTTTCTATGTGGAGCTCTCCAAAATCCTCATGCCCGGAGTCGTGGAGCAGATTGAGAAGGACTCCGACCCCTTCCAGTATCCCTTCTCGGAACCGCTCGAGGAGGGTGTCATCAAGGAGCTCAGGCAGAGGGTACTGGAAGGGCTCTGTTCACTCGGCATAGAGAACCAGAGGGACATGTACCAGTACGCCCAGATGCTCTGCTGGCTGGGGGCATTCGTCAAGCTCCCCTTCGAGAAGCTCATCCGCCGCTTCGGTACGTCCGAAGACCAGACGAGCGTCTGCCTGTTCAGCCAGTTCCGGAATGACATCGATGATCTTGCCAGGGTCATGTGCAACTACGTCCACATCGACGAGAGGCTCATAGGAGCTTTCGTGCTTTTCATGCAAGACTCGGCGGATGATCCAAATCTCTCGGAGAGCGACAACAACGCCATAAAAGAAAGGAATTTCCGCTCCCTCGCCACATCCCAGATTGCGATGGTAGAGATGTTCGTCAACAATGTTCCTATCGAGAAAATCGCCAAGGTCGTCCTGAACAATTACCTTTACGTTGCCCAGCCGTCCGGGGGCGGCGAGGACTGGCTGGAACAGTTCTCCGACAGCGTGAAGAAGAACTTCGAGAAGCGGCTCAAGGAATGGAGGGCCGACAGCGAGAAGGAGAAGCTCAAGGGCCTGCTGAAAGAATACTTCAATATGGCAATGTTCCCCGTGTTCCCCTACCGGCCTTGGGAAAAGCTGTGGAACGGGATGAAGCCCGTCAACGTGCTTTCCATCGGCCTCGTGAATTACTTTGTCAAGCAGCACTTCACGGAGTACATGACCATCCTGAAAGGGGTTTCGCTGGAAGGTGATTTCTCCGTCAAGAAGAACCAGAAGCAGCTCAGTGTCGCCCTTGACAACTTTGAGCAGGTGAACAACTACCTGGATACCTTGGCAAACGATCTGGCCCCGACCGGCGGTTACGGAAGGGAATTCTCCGCCTTCGAAGGCATAAAGATTAAGAGCGATAACTCAATCAGCCACATGAACATGATTGTCGCCGAGGTAGACGCCGACTGCGCCCGCATCATCAAGATATTCAAAGCCATGTGCTCGGATTTGGATGACCTCATCATGGGCTTCATCTCGGGGAAAGGCATGCCCCCCTACGGCAGCATCGTCAACCTTGGTAAGATACTGCGCAGGATAGGGAATGTCACCGAGAGGCTCAAGGATATGAGGCAGAACTTTTCGTACGCGCTCGACCTCATAACAAAGCTTCAGGCCATAGAGGATCCTGACAAGAAGAACTGATTTTCCTTGCAGGATAGGTAGTTTCAAGTTATCATAGTTTGATATAAAGATATAGGGAGTTTTTTTGTATGTCCGAGAAGAAAGACATCCAGATAGCGACCAAACTGGTCGCCTTAGTTGGTGCCGTTATCATTTTCAGCTGCGTCGTCGTCGCAACCTTGACTATCGTCGTCTTTGACCGGAAACAGATTAAGGATGCGGAGGCGACCATCGCCCATACGGCGAACGGGGCCGCCCGAATCCTGGTTGACTGGGTCATCACGCTGGATTACGGCTCGGCAATCTCCGCCAACAGCGGGGACGTGCAGGCCGCTGTCCTGAACAGGGACATCCCGGCATTGGATAAGCTGACCAAG
>CACYDQ010000178.1 GCA_902773215.1 uncultured Spirochaetaceae bacterium
GCGTGAAAGTTCTCACCCGGATGCGTGAAAGTTCTCACCCGGATGCGTGAAAGTTCTCACCCGGATGCGTGAAAGTTCTCACCCGGACGCGTGAAAAACCGCACCCGGACGCGTGATAGTTCTCGACTAAAGGGATAAAGGGAACGTATGGAGCGGGGCGGGGCCCCATAGCGGGCATTTGCTTGCGAGCATTAGGATTGTGTGCCTGTCCGCATTAGCTGATAATGCCGTATGACACAGATGCAAGCACCCGCCCGCGAATGGGGACACCCCGCGGGAATACGTTCCCTCCGATATACAGAAAGCTGAGTTCAATGCTTGCACAGTCAGCGAGCTTGTGCTATTATTTCCCGCGATGAAAGGCAAAAAGCAGAACGTAACCGATTTTTCATTCGAGATGCAGCAGATACGGCAAAAACGTATAAATACGGCCCTTACCCTGCTGCCCGGCATCTTCATCTTCCTCACCATCTTCCTGAACCTCGTTCTTTTTCCTATCCATATCAAGTCTGACACTATGGAAGACAGTCTCTCCAACGGAGGCATAGCATTCGTCTGCCCCCTGATGAAAAAACCCGAGAGGGGGGAGCTTTACTACATATCCCGCATGGACGGCTACAAGAACAGCATCGTAAAGTCCGCCACAGACTCCTTGGTGCGCTTCTTCACCCTGCAGAAAATCTCGCCCTTCTCCGAGAGCGAAAAGATAAGCGGGAAGCCCTTCGTCCGCAGGGTGCTGGCCTTGCCGGGCGACAGCGTTTACATGAAGGACTTCGTGCTCTACGTCAAGCCGGCCTCAAAAGATCTCTACCTGACGGAATTCGAGCTTGCCGGCAAGAACTATAACGTCCAGATTTTCTCAATTCCGGCGGAGTGGAACAACGTCGGGGTCTCTGGTGAGCTTTCCGAGCGGACGCTCGGGGAAGGAGAATACTTCGTGCTGGCGGACAACCGGGTGGAATGCCTGGATTCCAGGCAATGGGGGCCGGTAAGCGGCGCACGGCTGATCGGCCGCGTACTGCTCCAATACTTTCCCTTCAACAACATCAAGGCATACTGAGATTTGCCTGTTTCCAAAAGTCTCTACGTCCACATCCCCTTCTGCAGGTCAAAGTGCGCCTACTGCGATTTTTTCAGCCAGGGAAAGAGCGGCGGAATCGAAGACGACTATCTGGACGCGCTCCTAAATGAAATTTCCTTCCATAAATATACCTACGGAACGGGCAGTTTCAGGACGGACTACATAGGGGGCGGTACTCCCAGCCTCCTCTCCCCTGCCCAGCTGTCCAAGATCCTGCAGGCCACGTGCCTGCCGTCCGCCCCGCCCGAAGAGGTCACGGTGGAAATGAACCCGGAGAGCCTTTCAGAAGATCTTCTGGAAGCCTTCTCCTCCTGCCGCGCAAAACGCAGGCGGCTGTCTCTCGGCATCCAGAGCATGAACGAGAAGGCGCTCGCAAGCGTCGGCAGGGGCTGCAGCCCGGACGCGGTACGGAAAGCCCTCTGTCTGGTGAAAGGCTGCTGGAGGCATGAGCTCTGCTTGGATCTGATAGCGGGGCTGCCCTGCCAAACGGAAGATGAATTCACTCGTTCACTGAAGGAGTGTTTGTCCTACGAACCTGACCACCTGTCCCTCTACAGCCTCACTGTCGAAGAAGGAACGCCTCTTTACAGAAGCATCAACAGGGGGGAGACGGACTGGGACGAGGATGAGGCAGACAGGCAGTGGCTTTCAGGCAAGGAGCTTCTGGAGCATGCAGGCTACGAGCAGTACGAGGTCTCCAACTTCTGCAAGGATGGGCATAAAAGCCGGCACAACCTGGCATACTGGAGGCAGGAGGATTATATAGGCGCGGGAAGCGGGGCGACCGGCAGCATATATTCCTTCTCCGGTCAAGCCGGCCTCCGTTGGACGAATACGCAGGACATCAGGGCATACACGGATTTCTGGAAGAGCGGCAGCGCGGTAAACGCGATGATGATTCCCCGGGAGACAGAAAGTCTTCCCCTGGAGACCGAGGAATACGAGTTTTTGATGATGGGCCTGCGCTCCACGGAGGGAGTAAGCTCCGTCGAGTACAGAAGGAGGTTCTCCGCCGTGGAGCCCTGGCGGGGAGAGCTCGCAGCACGGTTGGGCGTGGACGGGGGCACATGGGAACGATTCTCATCCCTGGAAGGGATTGCGGAAGGATGTGGCTGCATTCTGGAAACTGACGACACAAGGTATAATTTCACCGGAAAAGCCCTCTCATTCCTGAATAGTTTTTTGAGGCACTTGACTTAATAAAGAAAAACAAGCATAATGGAGCGTAGAAATTTTAAGGAGTCCTATCGTGCCTTGTGGTAAAAAAAGAAAGCGCGCAAAAATTGCAACACATAAGCGGAAGAAGATGCTTAGGCGGAATCGGCATAAAGCAAAGTAAGCTTGTAGCGGTTTTTGCTCCTAAAAAAAGGAAGCTTTTTCTTGTTTCCGAAAGGAATGCGGAATGGCTTCCGACAAAGCGGCCGGGGATTTCCCGGCTTTTTTTGTATGTGAGGAACCCTATTGCTTCTGCAGAACATCAATTCGCCCGATGACCTTAAAAAACTGCCCTCCTCTGCCCTGAAGCTCCTCGCACAGGAGCTGAGGTCTGTTATCATAGAGACGGTCGGAAAGAACGGCGGGCACCTTGCGAGCAACCTCGGCTCCGTGGAGCTTACGATAGCCCTGCACCGGGTATTCAACAGCCCGCAGGATGCGATAGTCTGGGACGTAAGCCACCAGTGTTATTCCCACAAGCTCCTGACAGGGCGCTACTCCTCATTCCCGACGATACGGCAGAAAAACGGCATATCGGGTTTCACCAGAATCAGCGAAAGCCCCCATGACTACTTCGACGCAGGGCACGCATCCTCCTCCATCTCGTCGGCCCTGGGCCTGCTCTCCGCATGGAGGCTCCAGGGGCGGGAAGACAAGGTCATAGCGGTGATAGGGGACGGGGCCCTGACCGGAGGCATGGCGTACGAGGCCCTGAGCCACGCCGGGCAACTCGCGAAGAACCTCATCGTCGTCGTCAACGACAACAAGATGTCCATCAGCCCCAACACCGGTTCCGTCTCCCGTTACCTCTCCCAGCTGACCTCGACGGCCGGCTACCAGAATTTCCGGTATAAGATAGACAGGCTCGTGGACGACATTCCTTACATTAACAGGAAGCTGGGCAAGTTCATCTACCGTTTCAAACGGGGGCTCAAGGGTCTCCTCCTGACGAACAACCTCTTCATTGACCTGGGATTCGAGTACCTCGGTCCCCTCAACGGGCACAACGTCCAGCAGCTGGAGCAGATGTTCCGGCGGGCCAAGAAGATGAACCGCCCGGTCGTCATACACGTCATCACCAAGAAGGGCAAAGGCTACAGGCCCGCGGAACACGACCCCTCGACTTTCCACGGGGTAGGTCCCTTCAACATCAGCGACGGGCTGGTCGAAAAGTTCGACACGCTGAGCTTCACCGAGGTGTTCAGTAGGAAAATCGTTGCCATGGCAGCGGCGAACCCCAAGATATGCGCGATAACGGCGGCCATGTCCAAGGGCACGGGCCTGGACACCTTCTCCCGCCGTTACCGGAACCGTTTCTTTGACGTGGGGATTGCGGAAGAGCACGCGGTGACCTTCGCGGGCGGCCTCGCGGCGGGCGGCATGATTCCCGTCGTCGCGATATACTCGACGTTTATACAGCGGTCAGTCGATCAGATAATCGAGGACATCGCCCTGCAGAACAGGCACGTCGTCATGGTATTCGACCGGGCGGGGGCTGTCCCGGCGGACGGCGAGACCCATCAGGGAATATTCGACATAGCCCTGCTCCGCCCCATACCGGGCATGACCCTTCTCACCGTCTCAAGCGAGAAGGACATGGAGCTGTGCCTGGACTGGGCGGTGAGCGAGGCGGACGGCCCCGTTGCCATACGCTGGCCCAAGATGTCCTGCCCCTCGGAAATTCCCGCTTTCTCCAAGCCCGTCATGAGCGGGCGCGGCCTTCTCATAAAGAGCTCGGACTTCGCCCCCGCCCTCAGCGCGGCGCTTGAGGACAGGGAGGATGCGGGCAGGATTACCACGAAGTCCAGGCGGAAACACAGGAAGACAGCGGACATACTGCTCGTCTGCACCGGCAGCATGTTCAGCGAGACATTGACGGCGGCCCGGCAGCTGTTGCTGAAAGAGTCGGGAGCAGATATATACGTACTCCGCTTCCTCAAGCCCTTCGACGAGAGCTACTTCATCTCCATTGCGGACAAATATGAAGCAATCGTCCTCATAGAGGACGGCGTGCACGTCGGCGGCATGGCGGAGTACCTGGAGCGGCTGATCCGGAGGGATGGCCGGAAGGGCTGCGGCGCGGCGACAGGGATTCTCTCATTCCCCGACCACTTCCTGAGCAACGGCAACAGGGAACAGATACTGGAGGAGGCAGGGCTGAGCCCTAAGGACATAGCGGACATGGCAATGAGACTGCTGGAGGAATCCAAATGAAAACACTCAGGCTCGCGGACAGGGAGATTCAAAGCCCCCGCCCCGCGCTCATCATGGGCATAGTCAACGCAACCCCGGACAGCTTCTACGGGGACAGCAGGGGTGGCGCGGACCTTGCCCTCCGCCTTACGGACGAAGGAGCGGACATCATAGACATAGGCGGCGAGTCCACCAGGCCCGGCTCCTCATACGTGAGCGAAGAAGAAGAAATCCGGCGGGTCATCCCGGTCATCGAGCAGATACGGAAAAGCTCCGGCGTGGTAATCTCCGTGGACACGCGCAAGAAGGCCGTCATGGAGGCGGCATGGAACGCTGGGGCTGACATAGTGAACGACATCTCCTCCCTTGAGGACGATGCGGCTCTCGCCCCCTTCGCCGCAGACAAGGGGCTCCCCGTCATCCTGATGCACAAACGGGGCATTCCCTCGACGATGCAGAATCAGACCAGCTACGACGACGTGCTCGTCCAGGTCAGCTCATATCTGACAGACCGGGCACAGCTTGCGGAAAAAGCGGGGATAGCCCGCGACAAAATCATCGTGGATCCGGGGATAGGCTTCGGCAAGGGGCTGGCCGAGAACAAGACCCTCATCTGGGGCTGCGGCTCCCTCTGCGGCGGCAGATATCCCGTCCTGATGGCCCTCTCCCGCAAGAGCTGCATAGGGATGATGGTCGGAGAAGAAGGCGGACCGTCAGAAAGCGAGGCTCGGCTCTACGGGACGCTTACGGCGGATATTCTCGCAGTTTTGCGGGGCGCCTCGCTTGTCCGCGTCCATGATGTCAAGGCTTGCCGTGCGAGCCTTGACGTGCTGGAATCCTTCAAGGACTTCACAGGGGGAAGAGAGTGAACGTATTCTCGAACATAGCCTGGTTCTACACGAGCTACCTCAACCCGGTCCTCGATATAACGATACTGACCCTCCTGATATACTGGGCCTATAAATTCGTCATCAGGACCAACGCCCTGCTGGTCTTGAGGGCGGTCATATACTTCGTCATCTTCTATCTCATAGTAGTCGTCATCCTCAAGCTGGAAACCCTCAGCTGGATGCTCAACACAATCGCCCCTGCATTCTTCATAGGAGCTGTGATAATCCTTCAGCCGGAAATGCGGAAAATCCTGATCAAGCTCGGCCAGACCGACTGGTTCCTGCTCGGGGGCAAAAAAAAGCATACCTACGTAGACTCCGTCCTGCTCGCCGCCTCCAAGTTGTCCCAGCAACGGAGGGGAATGCTCGTCGTGTTCATGAAGTCCTCCAGACTCGATCAGGTAATAAACAACGGCCAGAAGATAAACGCAGACTTATCGGAGAACCTGCTCGTCACGATATTCGGCCACGACACACCGATGCACGACGGGGCATGCGTCGTGCAGGGGAACAAGATACTTGCGGCAGGCTGCTTTCTCCCCGTCAGCGAGAACTATGACATCAAGAAGACCTACGGGACGCGGCACCGGGCGGCCCTGGGTCTGAGCGAGCAGTGTGACGCCGTGATACTCGTTGTCAGCGAGGAAACCGGGGCGATCAGCCTCGCCTACGACTCCCAGCTCCACTACGATCTTTCCATTGAAAACCTGACGAGGATATTGGAGAAAAAACTTGAGATTAAGAAAGAAGACAAGAAGATAGAGGATTCTGAAGATGAA
>CACYDQ010000179.1 GCA_902773215.1 uncultured Spirochaetaceae bacterium
CCGCATCCCAGCCGAACAGGATTCCCGCGACGCAGAGGACGATGCAGTTGAAGGCGAGGATGACGTTCCACGCGGACCGGCCCGTCCTCTCGGCGATATAGATGGCGATGAAGTCCGTGCCGCCCGAGGAGCTCTCCGCGAAGAGGCAGAGGCTGACCGCGAGGGCGTTCAGGAGCCCTCCGAACACGGCGCACAGGATTTTGTCATCCGTGAGCGTGATATAGGGAAGAAAATCCGCCGCAAGCCCCGACACGACGATGAGCACGCAGGACAGCACCGTGAACTTTTTGCCGATGAAGCGGAAGCCTATCGCGATGGGGACCGCATTGAGCGCGTAGGTCAGCGCGGAATAGGGCAACGAGATTCCCCAGAAATCCTTGAAGGACTTCTGGACGAGCAGGGCAACACCCGCGAAGCCCCCGGGGAAGAGGGACGCGGAATGCACGAAGGTGTTTATGTTGAACGCGAATATCAAACTCGCGGCAAGGACGAGCAGCAGGCGCAGGAGCACCGGCTGCCTTTGCTCGAATTTCTCCATAGAAAAGCCTTACAGACAGCCCTCAGCGGGGAACTATTCGGACACCTCGTCCTGCGCGGCGGGCTTCCTGTCAATCAGCCTGCCGAGGAGGGACTTGAGGTCAATGCCGAGCGACTCCCCGAGGCTTTCGGAAATCTGGGTCACGTTCGTCATGACGTCCTTGGTCAGCCTGGACGAGTCCCCGCCGTACATATAAATCTTCTCGACGTTCTGGTAGGCCTGGCCAGAGGCCTCCGCGATTTTGGGGAGCTGCTCGAAGTAGACTTTGAGCGCGTCCAGCTGCATCTGCTGCTTCGCCGCATCGCCGTACTCCTTCAGGGCCTCGGCTTTCTCGCGCATACCGTCTGCCTCGGCGACGAGCTTCGCCTTGACGGCGGCGGCCTCTGCCTCTCCTTCCGCGCGGATTGCCGCGGCGAGGGCCTTCTTTCCCGCGGCCTCGTTCTCCATGGCGATTTTCTCCGCCTCGGCCTTCTTCTGCCGGGTAAAAGCCTCGGCCTCGGCTTGCCGCTGGATCTCGAATGCCTCGGCCTCAGCCTTCTTCTGCCGGGAGTACAGCTCCGCGTCCGCTTCCTGCTGGGCCGCGTATTTGTCCGCCTCGGCAGTCTTCTTCACCTCCGCGTCAAGGGCCTTTTCCTTGATGGAGACTTCTTTCTCCTGAATCTCAATCTGCTTTTCCTGCTTGGCGATGTTGGCTTCGGCGGCCTTTATCTCGAGAACCTTGCGCTGGTTCTCCGTCTCGATTCCCTTCGCGGCCTCGGCCTTTGCCGCCTCGGTGTCCGCCTGGAGCCGCAGGGAGGCCTTCTTTATGGCGAGGTCGGTCTGCTTCTGGGCAATCTCAAGCTCAGCGGCGACGCGGGCATCGTTCGCCTCCTTGTCGGCCTGCGCCTGGGCGATTTTTATCTCCGCCTCGGCGGCGGCCTTCGCCTTCGCCGCGTCCTTGGATATGGCGACCGTGTTCTCGATTCCCAGGTTGTTTATCACGCCGTTGTCATCCTTGAAGTTCTGGATGTTGAATGTCGTCAGCTCCAGGCCCAGGTCAAAGAGGTTCGGCTTGACGTTCTCCACGACCTTCTCGGCGAGAATCTTCTTGTCGCCCTGAATCAGGTCCTTCAGCTTTATCTGGGAGATTATCTCGCGGATGTTCCCCTCCAGGACGGGGGTCACGATGGTCGCTATGTTGCTCGTGCTGTAGCCCAGGAATTTCGCGGCGGCCTTCTTCATAATCTCGGGCTCCTGCGAGACGGCGATGTTCGCCACCGCATCGACCTTGATGTTTATCGCGTCCTGCGTCGGGATGAAGTCCTTGGATATGAAGTCGACCTGGATATTCTCCAGCGTCATGTAGTCAATCTGCTGCAGGAAGGGAATGACGAAAATCGCCTTGCCCGTCACCGTCTTGGAGCCGAAGGGCCCCACCCGGATTCCGATTTTGTTCTTCGGCACCTTCTTGTACGAGACAAAAAAGAAGATGACCAGCAGAACAAGAATGATTGCCACGCCGATTGCTATCATAGGCAGAATACCTCCATCGCTATGCTATCAGAATTCATTAAGAAATACAAGGCAGGGATGCCATCCCGTGGAAATACCCTCCCCATACATAAACTTCCTGATGCGGCTTTTGACGGTGTATGTTTTTGGGTGGCATTATCCGCCGGTATGTTGTATAATGGATTTTTATAGTATAATATAGAAGAAATCATCTTCTTAAGAGAGGTAATTATGAAATTCAGGAACATTCGCGCGGCTCTGACCGGGGCCGTTGCAATCGCGGCGGTCACCGCCCTGGCATCCTGCGCCAGCACCGGAGGAAGCACGGGCAGCTCGTCCAAGGTACCCGACAAGAGCGTGGAGCTGGTCAGGGACATGAGGATCGGCTGGAACCTGGGCAACACGCTTGATGCCTTTGAGGACGGGGCGAGGAATCAGGGAGTCTCGTCCGAGACCTGCTGGGGGCAGCCCAAGACGACCCCGGAGATGTTCAAGGGCCTGTACCGGTCGGGCATCCGCACGGTCCGTATACCGATTACCTGGCACAACCACATTGCGGACACCAAGTATACGATCGACCCGGACTGGATGGCCAGGGCAAAGGAGATCGTCGGCTACGCGATCGATGCCGGCCTGTACGTCATCATCAACAGCCATCACGACACTGCCACCATCCCGAACTTCGGCTATGCGCAGGGCTATTACCCCCTCTATGACTCACGGACTGGCTCCATCGCCTTCCTGACCAATGTCTGGGAGCAGGTGGCGGAGGCCTTCAAGGACTACGACAACCATCTCATCTTTGAGCTGATGAACGAGCCCCGCCTCCGCGGGCATGAGCGCGAGTGGTGGTACGACGCGGAGAACGTGGACTGCAAGAACGCCCTCAAGGAAATCTGCGATTACGAGCAGCGCTGCCTGGACGTCATCCGCAAGAGCGGCGGCAACAACGCGACCCGCTATGTCATGGTCCCCGGCTACGTTGCTTCTGCCTGGGGCGCGATGAACGACGTGTTCAAGCTGCCCAAGGACAGCGCGGCGGACCGCCTCGTCGTCGCCGTCCACGCCTATGACCCCTGGGTTTTCGCGGGCGAGCACCCCGGCGTGACGGAGTTCACTGACGAGGCCCGGCAGGGCATAAAGTCCATGTTCGACCAGCTGGGCGAGAACTTCGTGAAGAAGGGAGTTGGCGTCGTCGTCGGCGAGTGCGGCGTGACGAACAAGAACAACCTGGACCAGCGTGAGGCATGGTTCCGCTACTACTTCGGCCAGGCCAAGAAGAACGGCATCACCGCGATAATGTGGGACAACGGCTCTGCCGAGGTCGGGCCGGACGGCAACACGAGCGAGCACTACGGCTACTACAACCGCACTGAGCAGAAGTGGTACTTCCCCAGCCTGCTCAAGGCCGCGCTTGACGGCGTGGCTGACGGCGAGCGCAAGTAAGCTTTTTCGGCGGGGGCTGCCTGACGCTGCGGTATGACAGATGAAGGACAGCCCCGTCTCTGTAACCAAGCCGCCCCCTCCGCTATTTAAATAAGGTAAAGTTGGAGGCCAGTCAGTATGGTTTTTTCGAGGGTTACTAAGGTGGCGGCAGTTGCGTTTCTTTCAGCAGTGGCACAGATAGCGGCGGTGTTGCCGGCAGGGGCACAAAGCCTCGGGGGACAGCAGGACGTGGCGGGTGAGGGTTTCCGCGTCATTTCCATGACCCCGCTGGGCGAGCTCCCCTCGCAGGTGAAGTATCCTTCCATACAGGTGCAGTTCTCCGAGCCGGTCGTCGCGCTCAAGGCACTGGGCACGCAGTCATCGTCCTCGGAGTACCTGACGATTGAACCAAAGCTGAACGGCGTGTTCCGCTGGAAGGGAACGAGCATCCTCAGCTTTGACAGCACGGACGAAGTGCTGCCCCAGAAAGAGTACACGGTAAAGGTCAGCCCCAAGACGAAGTCCGTTAAGGGCAACACGATAACGGGCCAGCTGGAGTACGGCTTCCACACCGAGGAGCTCAAGCTGACCTCCGTCTGCCCCGCGTACGCGGAGTTCAAGGAAGGCCGGTACGTCAACAATTCCAGCGTCCCCCTCGAAGCCGCCCGCGACATAGGCGTGTTCTTCAACTTCCCCGTCAACTGCGCGGTCGTCAAGGACTACATAACGGTGACGGATTCCAAAGGGTCGAACCTTCCGTTCACCGCCGTTCAAGATAAGAAATCGAAGGATGAAAAAAACTTCATCAGGCTGACACTGGACGCGCAGCCCCCGGAGGACACGGACATCATCGTGACGCTCAGGAAGGGGGCCGTGGCAGACAGGGACTGCTACCCCACGTCCGCGGACCGGCAGAAGAAGTTCCATACCCTCGTCAAGTTCCGCCTCGCGAGCGTCGACTGGAGCCGGAGCAGCAGGAACGCGAACGATGACTTCCCGGTCTACGTTTCCTTTTCCGCCCCGCTCAAGGAGGGCAGCGAGGAGGATTTGGCAAGGAGCATTTCCACGTCGCTCGGCAAGGCGGTCACGAAGGACAATCTTTCCATATCGGGCAGCTGCCTGACGCTCTCCAAGCTGGGCGTGAAGCACGGCGACAAATATAAGATTCTTGTCGCGAAGACGCTGACCGACATCTACGGCAGGCAGCTGGACAAGGACTCCAGCTACGACATCACGGTTCCGCTGCCGGAAAGCTACGCCCTCTTCCAGAACTCGGGCTTCAAGGCGCTGGAGGCGAACGCGAGCCCGTCCATCACCTTCTACCATCAGAACATCAAGGCCGGGTCGTACTATAAGGTAGAAAGCCTCTCGGGTACGGCTGCCAAGACCTTCGCGCTCGACCCCGCGCGCATAGAACAGAATAAGAAGATTACGGAAGTCGTTGACCTGCGCCCCTTCCTGGAGGAATCCGGCGGCACATACCACGGGGCAGTCAAGTTCACCGCCCACATCGTCTACGAATACGCCCCCTCGTGGCGGAAAGAAGGGCCGAGCCTTGAGACGATGGAGAACGAGCAGCTCCTTCAGGTGACAGACCTGGGCGTTACTGCCCGCTACGCCTACGACAAGGCGGTTCTCCTCGTCACGAGCCTGAAGGACGGAAAGCCCGTCGCCGGGGCAAACGTCAGCGCGTATTTCATCCCGCACCCGGACTACGACAAGCAGGAGACGATTCTCACCGGCAGTTACAAGGCTGTCGCGACGGCGGTGACGAACAAGGACGGCATCGCAGAGTTTGACTTATCGGCGGGCGGGGACAAGAGCCTGCTTGACCGGAACGACAACGCGGGCCTCTACTTTGAGGCACGGACGAAGGACGACCGCGTGCTATACTCCCCCGGCTCATATTACGGCATCGTCCGCTACCGGAGCGAGCCTGTCTACACGAAGGCTTTGATTGAGAATTCCGTCAGCCCCGACGAGCCGGAGGTGGCCGAAGACATCCACAAGCGGATGGTCGCCTACGGATTCAGCGACCGGAAACTCTACAAGCCGGGCGAGAC
>CACYDQ010000180.1 GCA_902773215.1 uncultured Spirochaetaceae bacterium
CAGATAAGCCAGGTGATGTACCAGGCCATCGTCCAGAAGCTGATTCCCAGGTAAATCACGGTCACGACCATCCAGTAGAGCTTGGACATGGCCGACAGCCGCCTTCCCCTCTCGGTGCTCGTGTCGAACTTTTCCTTCTTCTTGACAAGGTAGGGCTCGACGTCCTGCGGCACGCTCATCTTGGTGTAGATGAGGAGCCCGGTCGCCACCGCGGCGAACAGCAACATGCAGATGAAGCCGATGACCCCGGCCTTGTCCTCATTGCCGTGCTCGAAGACGGCGCATATTGCGGGCGGGGCGCACTGGGCGACGACACCGATGATGTAGAGCATGACCGCGATGGCCGTGTTCTTCGCCTTCTTCTGGCGGTACTCCTCAATCCGGGGCTTGAGCTCCCGCTCCGGGGCGAGCGACTCAAGGAGCGTGTCTATGTCGCCCATGTCCGCCAGTGCCTCCGTGTAGGCCTGGTTCTCGCCCTTGCCTTCCGCCAGGTGGGCCTCATAGTGCTCGTTCATCGTGGAGAGAATCTCCTCCTTGAGCTCCGCCGCCTTGCGGGTCATCGGCACGTCGTTGAAAAGCACGTCCACGTAGTTCTTGATCTTACCGTTCATACAGCTATCCTCTCCTCGTTGTTCCTCATCAGTTTTTCCACCAGCCCCAGGATACGCTCCCAGTCCTGCCTGTTCTCGTCCAGGAGCGCCCTGCCCTCGTCAGTGATGGCATAGTAGCGTCGCCTGGCCCCGGATGCCTCATCGCCCCAGTAGGAGCTGATGAGCTTCTTCTCCTCGAGCCTGCGGAAGGACGTGTACAGCGTCGCCTCCTTGAGCTCGAATTCCCCCCCGCTCAGCCCGTTGACGGATTTGTTTATCTGGTAGCCGTAGCTGTCACCGGCCTCGAGCTGGGCGAGGATGAGGGTGTCTGTCAGCGCCCTCAGGATGTCCGAAAAGTTCAGCACCTTCTCACCTCCTCTGCAATATATACTACAGCAATATACCTCGGCTGTAAAGGTATATTGAGCAAAAATATACATTTCTTTTGAGGATATCTGTCTCAGGCAGGTATGTCGAAGCTCAGGGGGTCACTCGTCCTTCCACCAGAGCTCCTTTCCGTCGAAGAAGTTCTTGATGTTGTGCTTGAGCAGGATGGGGGCGGTCGTCTTGAGCAGGTAGCCGGTCGGCTCTTCCCTGAGGATTTCCAGGATGATTTCCTTGTCGTCCTTGGCGGTCAGGAAGATGATCGGGATTTTCTCCGTGGCAGGCTCGCTCCTGAGGATGCGGAGGAAGTCCAGGCCGGACAGGAGGGGCATCTCGTAGTCCAGCAGTATCAGGTCGGTGCTGACTTTCTTGAGCAGGGAAATCGCGCTCGTCACGGAGGCCGCCGTGTAGACGTTGTACTCGTCGGTGAACCAGCTTTCTATCGTCCTGAGGTAGATGTCATCGTCATCGACGATGAGGATGGTCTTGCGGCTCCTGTCCTGCACGAAGCCGTCCGAGATTTTCAGGCTGCCGTCGTAGGTGTAGGAGGGATTGATGATGCTGAGCTCCTTGAGCACGCTCTCCATGTTGACGGGCCGCCGGAACGCGTGGGTCACGAGCGTCTGCTCGATGCAGCCGCCCGCCTGCCTGAGGTTCTCGTCAGTCCCGATCAGGTA
The DNA here is from genome assembly GCA_902773215.1 of uncultured Spirochaetaceae bacterium. Taxonomy (GTDB): domain Bacteria; phylum Spirochaetota; class Spirochaetia; order Treponematales; family Treponemataceae; genus Treponema_D. Next base: position 1,652 of record CACYDQ010000180.1, read on the forward strand.
GAGGCGGCGGTCCTTCTTCTTGTCGCCCAGCACGACTCCGAGCGAGCCGAGGAGCTTCTCGCTGTCGCTCGAGAATCCGTCCATGTAGACGATGAAGATGCCGTGCTCCGAGTTGATGAAGCTGTAGGCATTTATGCTCATCGGGTATACGTCCACGCCGTACCCCGCCACCCGGAGCTCCGTGACCATGCTCCGCACTAAGAAATGATTCATCTCGTCGCATATAAACGCCAGTTTGGTCTTCATACAGAAAGTCCCTCCGTGTCCTTTGTCTTGTCTATGTCTTGTATCAGTTTGCCGAAAAACTCCGCGTCGCCGTTCCGCGCGGCCTGCCCCGCCTGTGTCACGAGCTCCCTCATGTCCGCAGGCAGTTCGTAGTCCGCGAGCATGTCCAGTATGTGCCCCGCCGTCCTGAGGTCGCCGGATGCCGCGCATTCTTCCAGCGCGAGGACGGCTTCCCTGAGCTTGCCGGGCGGCAGGGGCTGTGCCTGTCCCGCTTCGTCCCCGCCGGCGGACTGTGCGAGGCATTCCGCCAGGCGTTTGCCGCACGCTATGACCTCCCCTGCGAAATCCGGGGCGACCAGGCGGATGCCCTCCTCATATTCCGCGTCGGCGTATTCTTCCAGCTGTGCCGCCGTCTGCGAGATGGCGGTGAAGCCAAGCAGCCTGAGCCCGGTCTTGAGCTTGTGTGCGGTCAGGGCGCAGAGCTTCATGTCCCCGTCCGCGCATCCCTGTATCAGCGTGGCGGCGTTCTTCTCCGCGTCGTCGCAGAATGACCGCGCGGCTTTTTGCAGTGGCTCCGCGCCCCTGCAATACTTCATCGCGGCTTCGATGTCCGCCCCCTCAAGTTCCCCGTAGTTCCGGAGGAATGCGTCGCCTTCATCGCTGCCGCCGGAGGGGGTATCCTCCAGCCGCCCAGCCGAGAGGGTGACCAGCTCCCTTGGCAGCAGGCGGATAAGCATCTCCTCCAGCTCCTGCGGGGCCACGGGCTTGGACAGGTAGTCGTTGAAGCCTTCCCGTATGTAATGCTGCCGCGAGTCTTTTGCCGCGTTCGCCGTCAGCGCGACGAAGCTGACCCCGTCCGCGCCGGGAATGGAGCCGTCCGCCCGGGGAATACCCTCCTGCCATATCGCGTGCAGGGTCTCTATGCCGTCCATGCCGGGCATGCGGTGGTCGATGAAGACGACGTCGTAGTGGCGGGCGGCGACCATGCTGACCGCCTGCTGGCCGCTGGTTGCCGTGTCTATCTGCACCTGCGTGCATTTGAGCAGGGAGCATATCACGTCCAGGTTCACCTGCATGTCATCGACGACGAGTATCCGCGCGTCCGGGGCGGTGAAGGTTCCGTAGCGGGCGGCCTTGGCCTCGCTGCTGCCGCTGAGGGATGCCGCCTCGTAGCTGCCGATGGGGACGTTCACGGAGACGGGCTGCCATATCGTGAAGGTGAACTCCGAGCCCTTCCCGTACTCGCTCCTGACCTGAAGGCTGCTGCCCATCTTGTTCAGTATGCCGCGCACTATCGCAAGCCCCAGCCCGGTACCCTCGATGCTCCTGTTCTTCATCTCGTCCAGCCGCTCGAAGGGGTGCGAGATTTTTTTTATGTCCTCTTCCTTTATGCCTATGCCCGTGTCCGACACCGTGAACGTGAGGAACGCGCTCTGGTCGTCGTCCTCTTCCGCCCGCTCCCAGCTGACGGAGAGGCTGACGCTACCGGAGTCCGTGTACTTGACCGCGTTGGACAGCAGGTTCACCAGGCACTGCTTTATCCTGATGTCGTCCCCCATCAGGTTGTTCGGCGTGTCCTCCTGCACGTCCACGCTGAACTCCAGCCCCTTCCCCCGGGCACGGGGTATAATCATGTTGAGCACGTCGTCCAGCATCCCGTCAAGCTTGTATTCGATGGGGAGCAGGGTGAATTCCCCGGAGTTCAGCTTGGAGAAATCCAGTATGTCGTTTATCAGCGAGGAGAGCGTCCGGCACGCCTGCTTTATTCCCCGGGAGTACCCCAGGGTGGTCTGGTCGGAGGACTCGCGCAGGATCATCTCGTTCAGGTTCATCACCGCATTGAGCGGGGTGCGCACCTCGTGGCTTATGAGTGCGAGGAATTCCGTCTTGGCCTTTCCCGCCGCCTCCGCCGCCATTATCTCCACGTCCTTCTCCCTGACCTTCATCTCGGTGTAGTTCAGGAAGTAGGTCTTGGATACCCTGCCGATGACGATTCCGACGACGCTCAGCACGGAACAGTTGATGATGTCGGTGACGGCGACGGCGACGGGCTTCACGAGCAGCGACAGGGTGGCGCACTCCAGCACGGACAGGGCCGACCACAGGGACAGGCGGAGCGTCTTGTCGGTGATGATGATGGGCTGCACCATCAGGAAGCCGAGTATCAGCGTGTAGGGGACCTCGCTGCCCCGGTACTGCGCGATGACCCTGTCCATGAAGAAAAAGAAAACCTGGCAGGTGAATATGTTCGCGTAGAGGAGGAACGTGGAATGCCGGCGGGGGAAGGAGTTCTTCCAGAGGCTGAGCAGGAAGCAGGCGGCGAAGATGAGCGTGGAGGCAAGGAAGAGAATGCGGAAGTCCGGGGTAGAAAGGTAGGTCCCCGGCACGAGCGTCCCTGCGGCAAGCAGCAGTCCCGTCAGCGTCGAGGTAAGGGACAGGGCCCTGAACACCCTGAAGTTCAGCCCCTCGACCTCCGCATTATGCCAATACTCCGTATGTCCCATCGTTGCCCCTGTACCTGCGGATTCTAGCACAAAGAGGCAGGATCCGCAATAGCGGGCCGGGCGGCGTTCCCCTTTGAAAAATCCCGCCAATCTGTTACACTGTAGCTGTATGGAACGACGTGTTTTTGAGGGGAAGAAGGCCCTTGTCATTGGCGGCACAAACGGGCTGGGAAGGGAGTGCGCCTCCCTCCTGCTCAAGTCCGGGGCGGGGATAATCATCACCGGGCGGACCCTGCCGGGCAAGGACGGGAATGACAGCCCGGGCGACGTGCAGCCGGGCTTCATCCGCTGCGACTTCGAGAAGGAAGGCATACAGGCCCTGGAGAAGGGCAGCCTGAACAAGGCGGTCAGGGATGCCGACATCCTCGTCGTCGCCTACGGCCCCTTTATAAGGAAGAAACTGGAGGACACCAAGGCCGCGGACTGGGCCCGGCTCGCGATGTTCGACTACGCCCTGCCCGGCCTTGCCGTGAGCCTTGCCCTGCCGGGGATGATACGCCGGGGCGGGGGCTCCATCCTGCTTTTCGGAGGAACGCGGAGCGAGAGCATCCTGCCCCGCTCGCTGACTGCCCCCTACCACGGGGCCAAGACCGGCCTCTCCGTCATTGTCCGCTCGGTCGCCAAGAACTACGCGTCCAAGGGCATCCGCTGTAACGCCGTCCTGCCCGGCTCCGTCAGCACCGCGCCGCCCCAGAACGCCCCCTCGGGCTCGGAGGGCTTCGTCGTCAGCCCCCGGGACGTGGCGCAGGCAGCCGTGTCCCTGCTCTCCAATCCCGCGATGAACGGGGTCCTGCTCAACGTGGACCGCGGCTGGCAGCCGTAGGCTGACAGCCGTCCCTGTGGCTGCGCAGCCGTAGGCTGACAGCCGTCCCTGTGGCTGCGCAGCC
>CACYDQ010000181.1 GCA_902773215.1 uncultured Spirochaetaceae bacterium
CGCCACCGCTGCCGCCTTGCCATCGCGCTGAGGAAGGCCTACTGGCATCTGGGCATCGGCACTGCGATGATAGGCTACCTGACGGAGATTGCCCGGCAGTCAGGCTACGAACAGATGGACCTGGAGGTCGTCGCGGAGAACTGTGCGGCGCAGGCCCTCTACGCGAAGTGCGGCTTCGTGGAGAGCGGGCGGCGGCACCATGCGCTCAAGTTCGACGACGGCTCCTACCACGACGAAATCCTGATGTACAAGGACTTGTCGCAGGACTAGCCGGACACTAGCCCGCGGCTCCCGGAACCCTGAGTTTGGTTACGTCCACTATGCCGACCAAGTTCGCTTTCCGTTCTTCCTGCATGAAGCCCAGGCTGTACAGGGGATAGCTGTCGAACCCTTTTCCCTGTCCGATGTTCACGTCCGCGATTTTCACGGCGGGATGCTCCCCGTATCTATGCGGGTTTGCCAGCACGAATTTCATGCTCGTCGCCCTGTTGTTGCTGGATTTGCATTCCACGATGACAACCTTTCCATCCTTCTCGAAGATGAAGTCCAGTTCCGGCGACCCGCTGGGCGCATGATAATAGAATAAATCCCTGCCATTCTTGGCGAAGCTCGATGCGACCATGTTCTCCGCAATTGCTCCCTTGTATGCCCCGAGGTCGCCGGAAAGGATTTTTGCCGGGACATCCTCTCCCAGCTGCGAGACGAGCAGCCCCGTATCTATATAGAAGACTTTGAACTCCTCCGGAATTTTGGCCCCCTCAAGCGGGCAGGCGAGTTCCCTCGTGTTGTAGGCGCGTACGACAAGCCCCAGGTCCTCCAGATAGCAGAGCCCCTCCGCCTTTTCCGGCGAGTGTCCCTTCGCATTGACCAGGCTGTACTGGAACTTCTTGTATTCCTTGGAAAGCTGGGCAGGGAGGGAGTCCAGGCATGCCTCCGCGCGGAGCTTGAGCACCTCGTTTATCCGGTCGTTCCCGTCCTTGTCCTTGTAGCGGCCGAAGTCGTCACGAATGGACAGGAGGATTCCCTTCTGCACGGCCCGCACCGCGTTCAGGTCATGGGTCGAAAAGAACGTGTTGACAGCCTCTGGCATTCCCCCGACAATCAGGTACTGCAGGTAGAGCTGCCTCAGGCTCTCGTGGATGGTCTGTTCGACCATCGTTGTCTCTCGGATGGACTTCTGGACGTACTCAAGAATCTTTGTATCCATTCCGGTGTTTACGAGGAATTCGCGGAATGTCAGGGGGTACATGGTCAGCTGCTCCTCATATCCGACGGGGATGCCCCTCTCATACGGAGCGCGGAAACCTTTGACCCCGAGAAAGCTCCCCGTGCACAGGACGTCGAACCTGCCGTCCAGGTCCCAGTATTTGAGCGAGCTCCGCGCATTCGGACAGTCCTGAATCTCGTCCATGATGATGAGGGTTTTGCCGGGGACAAAACGGGCTGACGGCTCCGCCGCCGAAATGGAAAGAATCATCCGGTTTATGTCGAAGTTGCCCTCAAAGGCCGTGTGGACGGCCTTGTTCGCCCGCAGGTCCAGGTACACAACGTTCTCGTAGAACTCGTTCCCGAACTTTTTCGCCGTGAAGGTCTTGCCAATCTGCCTCAGGCCCTTGAGGACAAGAGGATGATGCGGCCTGTTTTTCCATGTGGTAAGTTCGCCAAGAATATCCCTTTCAAGCATATGCGTTCCCCTTTGAATCCATTGTACACGCTTTTTGTCAAAATTCAAAGGATCATGCATACGATTTTTTTCATTTTTCAAAGGTAAAATCGGGTTGTTTTTGTCAAAATTCAAAGGTAAACTGGAACCTGTTTTGTCATTTTTCAAAGGTAAGCAATCCTCCTGGCAGCCAGCCCCCCCCCAACCGGACAGTGTGCGGCTTTCAAACCTGCCTATTCCCTAAAGCCCGCAAATCCGCTATACTGTCCGTTATGAGCGAAGAGAAACGTACCGTGAACGAGGACACGCTTGAAAAGCTCCTCTACCTTTCAAGGCTTTCCCCCGAAAGCACCGATATGGACACCCTTAAAAAGCAGGTTGACGACATCGTCGGCTATTTCGATATCCTTTCCAAGTATGACGACAGCGAGAACCCCTACGATGCCTACCCGACGACGACCGCCGCCGCCCTGCGCGAGGACGAGGTGGTTCCCGGCCTTGAGATGCATGACGTGAAGAAGGTCAGCGAGCATTTCCTTGACGGCTATTTCCAGGTTCCGAAAGTTTTGGGAGAAGGGGCGTAATTTCTTATGGTGAACGATATAGACAGTGTTGTAAAGGCCCTGAAGTCCGGCCAGACGAGCAGCGTCGCGCTGGTGAAGAAGTCCGTGGACACCTACGAGGCGGACAAGAAGTCTGCCCTGCCGCTCAACGCCTTCCTTGAGATATACGATGACGTGATTGCCCTTGCGGAAGCCGCCGACAAGGAGATTGCGGAGGCACGCGCTGCCGGCAATGAGGCAGTGGAAGCCCTCTTTGCAAAGAAGCCGCTTTTGGGCATCCCCTTTGCCGTAAAAGATAATATTTCCGTGCAGGGCAAGCATTTGACCTGCTCTTCCAAGATTCTGCAGGGCTATGTTGCCCCCTACAGTGCGACGGTCATAAAGCGGCTGGCCGAGGCGGGGGCAATCCCGCTCGGACGCTGCAACCAGGACGAGTTCGCGATGGGCTCTTCCACCGAGTATTCCAGCTACGGGCCGACCCGTAATCCGATTAACCGCGCCTACGTTTCCGGCGGTTCTTCCGGCGGTCCTGCCGCAGCCCTTGCCGCCAATCAGGCGGTCTTTGCCCTCGGCACCGAAACGGGCGGTTCCGTCCGCCTACCCGCAAGCTACTGTGGGGTCTACGGGCTCAAGCCGACCTACGGCGTGCTTTCCCGCTGGGGCGTGGTCGCCTACGGGTCCTCGCTCGACCAGGTGGGCATCATGGGGCACACGCCCTCCGACATCGCGACCGCCCTTTCCGTTATGGCGGGCGTTGACTTTTACGACGACACCTCCGCCGACCTGCCCGGCAAGGAGAATCTCAAGAAGCTTTCCGCATACACCACTGACGAGTTCAAGGCACTCAAGATAGCGATACCCAAGCAGTTCCTTGAGAGCAAGGGTCTTGCGCCCGATGTGGGAAAGGTCTTTGACGAAGTGCGCACGTGGTTTGAGGGCAAGGGAGCCACAATTGATGTCGTTGACCTGAGCATCCTTGACGCGTCCATCGCCTCCTACTACGTCATCGCCCTTTCCGAGGCGGCCTCCAACCTGAGCCGCTTTGACGGCATCCGCTACGGGGCGCGCGTGGACAACGAGCAGGGCTACGACCAGCTTTACGTGGAGACGCGCTCTGCGGGCTTCGGCCCCGAGGTCAAGCGCCGCATCATCATCGGCAACTACGTGCTTTCCGAGCAGTTCTCCGGCGACACCTACAAGAAGGGCATGTCCGTCCGTGCAAGAATCCAGCGGGAGATAGCCAAGCTCTTCGAAAGCTACGACATCATCCTCTGCCCCACCTGCCCGACTGCCTCCTTCAAGCTGGGAGAGAAGGTGGACGACCCGCTTGAGATGTACCTAAGCGACCTCTTCACGGTATTCGTAAACCTCGCCCGCATCCCGTCCATCTCCGTTCCCTGCGGCCATACGGCCGGTACGGGCGTGGAAGCCGGAATCACCAAGGGCGAGGGCGGCGAGTTTGCGGCAGCTGCGGCGCGGGGCGACAGCGACTCCATGCCGGTCGGCATCCAGTTCGCGGGCCCGATGTTCAGCGAGGAGCGGATTCTCCGCATCGCCCAGGCATGGGAAGCGGAACATCCGGGGTGTGGGTCGCCGTTGCCGGCAGCCTGAACGCCATCCGGGGCGGTCTGGGTGCTCGGCGTTTCGGGACTGCGGACAGCCCCTGTCTGACAGAGCGATATTATTATGGAAGAAAAGCCCCGTGCGGCACGGAACAGGACGCTGACCCTTTCCCCGGAAGAGCGTGAAGC
>CACYDQ010000182.1 GCA_902773215.1 uncultured Spirochaetaceae bacterium
GAGCGTTTCCTTGAAGAGCTGCACGTCCTCCTGTCTCGGAAGGATTGACAGCGTCGGGCCGGTGACCCCAGGGTTGCCGGGATTGATACCAGCCGTGGAGACGGTGCCAAGGCCAGCCCATTTGGCTCGCACCTCGGCAATCTTCTGCATCTCTTCCCTCTGCTTCTTGGCGGCAGCCGCGGCTGCGGCTGCGGACGAAGCGATGCTGGACTCCAGCTTGTCGACGGCACGGAGGTCGTTTTCCCGAGCGGCGTCGATGTCCAAAATCTTCCCCTTCAGCTCGTAGGTCTTCTTGGTGTCCTCGTAGGTATTCGCCGCGAGGTCGTCAATCTGCTCCTGTGTTTGTGCCATCCGCACGGCGAGGTCGCGCTGCTTGTCGTATTTCTCGTTGACCTTCTCGGCATATTGCACCCGGGCGGCCTCCCGTTCGGCTGCGGACTTGGTCTTGTCGGTCGCATCACGCCGGAGAGCGGCGATTTCGGCGTCCACCTGCTTGATCTCGTAGTCCAGGGCGAGCTGTTCCTTCATCTGGTCGGCCTGGATGCTCCCGAGCCGTGCGGCCTCGTCAGCCCTTGCCCTTGCATCGGCCCTCGTCTGGCGTGACCCCCTCATCGAGTCGATGAAGTCGCCGAGGGTGCTGCTCGTCATAAAGGTCGCCATCGTGGCGCTGAAGTTGGCCTTGAATCTGCCGAGCCCCTTCTCCCATTCGGACATGGCCGTCGCCACGGACTTTCCGGTCTCGCTGTTGACGTCGTGAAGGACCTGCTGGTATGTGGAGATGTATGCGGACGTGGCCATCGACAGGTTCATCCCGTCGATGGTGGACTTGAAGTTGTCGGCCTCCGCCTTGAGGGCCTTGAACCCTGCGATGGCAGCCGTGAGGCCGAGGCCTGCGATTGCACCGCCGAGCGGAGTGATTGAGCCGAGAAGCTGGCCAAACGCCTTGACGCCGGTGCTGCTCGCCTCGGTCATCCTTGCCCCGAGACCACGCACGGCGGAGACCATCTGGTTCACCTTGCCGGTGTTCACGCCGAAGGCGTCGCCGAGGCTGCTGATTGCCTGGTCCCCTGTCTTCGAGAGGTCCTTCAGGCCTTGCTTGACGGACTGCGCCCCCTTATCGAAGTCTTTGGTATCGGCTCCGATAATTACCTTCAAGTTGGGGTCTTTCGTGGACATATAGTTACCAGTTTACTTTTTCCATTAATGCGTCGAGCGATGCCTTCTTCTCCTCCTCGGTCAGGTTCTCAAGGGCTCCGGGGTCGTTCTCTTCCTCGTCCCACGGGAACGGCATGAACTCGTGCGGCTTCAGGCTCTTGCCCTTCGCCAGCTGTATGTTGAACAGGCGGAGACCCACCCCGCGGATCACTTCCGCCTCGTGCCGCCTTTCGGCGTTGCGGTCCTCTATCCAGACCGTCATGGCCTCCCAGTATTCTCCCTGGCGAAGGAGGCCGAAGGACTCACGGTCCAGGCCGAGGCGGGAGATTGCCCAGCCCCGGACCTGGCCGATTGTCAGCTTGCGGGCTCTACCTCCCGCTCCTCTTTTTTTGACTCGTCCACCTCCAGCTCCGGGGAACTCTGCCGGACATAGATGTCCATGAAAGCGGCGACGTCGTTGGGAGTGATTATGGCACCCAAATCCAGGGCGGAAATATTGCATTTCCGTCCGTCCAGGCGCTCGCCCTCGATGATGCAGGCCGCGATGAGCGACGTGATCTCCGAAGGGCGGATGGTGTTGAAGTTGGCAAGCTCCTCGATGGAGTCGCGGCCAACCGAGGCGAGGAACGCGGCGAGCGCGTTCCAGTTCACCTCTACGCGGTATTCCTTGCCGCCTATCTTGATGTAGTCCTTCTTCATGGCTGCAAGGGTTTACTGTGCGGCGGCGAACGTCACGGTGCCGGTGGTGCGGAAGTCGATGGTGTAGGTGGCGTCGTCCTCGGAGTTGGAGCTCTCGGTATAGTTCGTGATGACGCAGTTCCCGGAGAGGACCTTTCCGCCGGTGGTCGTGTAGGTGAACGCGAGGACGGCGGAAGAGCCGGTCTTGAGGACATCTTCGACGATGTCGTCACGGTCGAGGATGTTGGTGCCGCCGGTGACATCTACGAGACCGGTTGCCCGGAAGGAGATGTCGTGTCCGTTGATGGAGGTCTGGGCGGAGCCCTGGTCGTCCTTGGTGATGGACTCCTTGGTCCTGGCGGCGATGGTCAGGTCGTCCTGGGTGCGCCCGGCAAAGGTGCTGCCGCCTATTTTGAAAGCGATGTTGTAGCCAGCAACTGGTGTAGACATGGTATTGAGGTTTTAATTGTTGTTTTGTTGAAGCAAATAGTCTAATTCAATGACCCAGACACCGTCCATGCAGTCCTTCCGCACGTCGGTCAGCCTCGCGGCATAGGAGCCCGTGAAACCTGCCTCAATGGCGGTGTCGATGCCCTCGCGGAGGCCGTCAGCCTTGTCGAAGTCGTCGGAAACCGAGC
>CACYDQ010000183.1 GCA_902773215.1 uncultured Spirochaetaceae bacterium
GAGCCGAAGCGGGCCTGCTTGCGGAACATCGTGCGGTCCATGGCGCACCAGATTTCCGCGGCTTTGACGAAGAAGCGGAAGATTGCGTAGGTCAGGCCGCCGACCTTCCGCATCTTGCGCCAGATGCCGTCGTAAATCGCCTCGAAGACGCGGGGGACGGCGGGCAGGAGGGTCGGGTTCAGGTTGGACATGTCGGCGAGCAGGATCGAACCGATGGGCTTGGAGTAGCATATCGTCGCCGCCTGCGACAGGATGACGTATTCGACCGCCCGCTGGAAGGCGTGCCAGACCGGCAGGCAGCAGAGCCCGCGCTCGCCCGGGTTCAGGAAGATGCGCTCGTCCACCTCATCCAGCTGGCTGATGAAGTTGCCGTGGGAAAGCATGACCCCTTTGGGAACTCCGGTCGTGCCGGAGGTAAAGATTATCGTCGCGAGCTCGTCCCACCGGCCTTTCTCCAGCTCGTCCTCCACCACGTCTATGTTCCGCTTGCGCCACTCGTGGCCGCTTTTCCGCAAGTCCTGGAACTGGAGCAGCCGCACGCCGAGCTGTACCGCCCGCTCTTTCTGCTCCGCGTCCACCTCGTCAAAGGCAATCAGGGTGTCCACGAGGGGAATTTTGTCCCTGATGTTCAGGAGCTTCTTGACCTGGGCCGTGTTCTCGGTGATGACCCTGCGGCAGCCCGCGAAGCTCAGGATAAGCGCAAGGTCCTTCTCCGTCGCGTCGCATCCGCGCGGAACGTCAATCGCCCCTATGGAAAGCAGCCCCATGTCCGCGTGTTCCCATTCGGCACGGTTGTCCGCAATCAGACCTATCTTGTCACCGCGCTTCACGCCCATCTCAAGCAGGGCCCCGCCGAAGTCCAGGGCCGTCTGGTAGAGGTCATGATAATTGGTCGGCGTATAGGAGCCATCCTTGGAGTGCGACAGCTGCGCCGGAACCTCCGGGTACCTGGCGGCGACCGCCCTCAGTATCTTGGGAATTGTTCTTTCTAACTTCATTCTGGACGACCCCTGTATGACAAAAATTCGTTTTTTGTAAAGTGACAGCTCATTATATAGTAAAAGCGCCGTCCGTGGCAAGGGAAGCAGCGGTGCAGAATGTTTTTTGTGGAATCCCCTGCACAAAAACCATAGGTATGCTATAATAGCACTGATTCTTGGATGGAGGTGCGATATGCCGGCAATGGCTTTACAGCAGGAAGTTATGGACTATGTGACCGAGCTTGACGATGAGAGCACTCAGCTTGTACTTGTTTTCGTCCGGTCGCTGGCAAAAAACAAGAGCGGGCTTTCAAATTCCAAGACCCCGCAACAGCGGGCCGAAGCGGCCCAGGCGTTTGCAGACCTTGAGGGCATGAGCTTCAACGTAAAGAACGATGTCAGCCTTGACGGCAGGTCTGAGCGATCTGCCCGCCTTTGGAGAGAGTATGAAAGTCTTTCTTGACACGAACGTGCTGATTGACTACCTGCTGAAGAGGGAACCGTTTTACGGGGAGGCCAAGAAAGTATTCGAGCTGTGCCTGTATACGATCGATGGGTTCGTGACCCCTCATTCGCTGATTGACGTTTTTTATATGCTCAGCGAACGGACGGATGCCACCGCCGAATACTGCCGCGGCACACTCGTGAAGCTCCGCTCCGTGCTGAATGTCGTCAGTGAGGATGATGCCAAAGTTCTTGCGGCGGCACGCAACATGGACTTTCCTATTTAAACAGGTGACAAGCCCGGGAAGACGCGCTATACTTAAGGTTAAAAGTGTTCCCCGCGCCAAGGAGTGCCCGACCATGCAGAAGCTCAGACAATTCCTCCCCATACTCACCGCGACGCTCCTCTCCCTGACAGCACTCATCTTCCCGATCGGCATCATATCCTGCAACGGGAACGGCGGCACGTCAGACATGTACGGTGACGTTTATACGCCCGGGGGAACGGCTGCAAATGACTCCGGCTCCACCGGCGGCATGGACGCGATAGACATCCTGAACATGACGAACTCCGGCGACATAGAGAGCATCGTCGCAAACCTGACAGGAGCGCCCGCGAACAGCGGCACGGACCAGAGCCAGCTCATCGTCCTGGACGCGGACGCGATAGGCCTGCCCGCCGGGGGAACCGCCACCCTCACGATAACGGGCGGCGGCGTGAACTACAGCGAGACGGCGGGCAGGATCGCGGGCAGCAGGGACGTGACCTTCAAGATTCCGCCCCTCCTGACGGGCAGCGAGCTGAGCGTCAGCCTGACCATACGGGCGGCGGACGGCACCGTGCTGTATTCGGGGGGCAGCACCCAGACCATCTCCGGCGACGAGTTCCAGATGGACATACGGCTTACCCGCCAGTTCTGGACGCTCCCGGCCAGCCTCACCGTGACGGCAAGCCCGGCATCCCTCCTGTACGATACCGGCACCTGGGACACGGTCTCCGCGACATTCAGCATCTCCGGCCTTGAGGACGCGCCCGCCGGGGCCGCAATTTCATACCGCTGGGAAGACGCCGCCGCGCCCGGAAACGCCGTCGGCACGGGGCCGTCGCTGACCATGACCGTGCACCAGCTTTTAGGCAGCACGGCACCAGCAGGAGAGCTGACAAAGACCCTCACCGTCACGGCAAGCTACACCGACACGGCGGGAGAAACCAAGACCGCATCCGGCTCCGCGAGCGTCACCATCGGCGGCCCGGTGGACCTGCCGGACTTCACGATAGGCATCACGCCCCCCGCATGCACGGATGCCTCCCGGAGCACCGCCGACGCATGGGCCATCACGAACCTGACGGACAAGCTCACGTTCACCGTGGCGGGAACCTTCCCCGCCAGTACGAGCTTCGCCTGGACGGTCGGCGGAACGGCCTTCCCCGCCCAGACCGGGCAGACCTGCGAGGTCAGCCCCTCCGACCTGGGCTATGACGTTGCGAGCATCGGAAACAGGCTCTCGCCCACGGCCATCCCCGTCAGCTGCATAGCGACGAACGACCGGGCTGCCGCGCCCAAGGCCGCTGCCCCCGCCTCCGCAAACGTCTTCTTCGTCTACCTCGTGCCGGACTTCACCGTGACGGCAAGCCCGGACGGCCTCGTGTACAACGCGAGCACCTGGACCAGCGCGTCCACGACCTTCAGCTTCCCCGCCTTCACGGGAACGCCGCCCGGGGGCAGCTTCAGCTACAGCTGGACGGACGAGAGCGGAAATCCCGTGACTCCCGCCGCGGCGGACGGCAGCCTTACCCAGACCGTATTCCAGCTCCTGGGCGGCACGGCCACAGCGGCGGACGATCTGACGCGGACCTTCACGGTGACGGCGACCTTCACCGACGCAGGCGGCGTTGTCACGCAGGCCAGCAGCCAGGCCTCCGTCATCGTGGGCGGCCCCGTGGAACTGCCGGAATTCTCGGTCGTCGCCACGGCCCCGGCAAGCAAGAGCGATGCGGAGAGCACGACGGACGCATGGGCGCTGACGAACCTGACCGACAAGCTCACGTTCACCGCCACGCCCGCCAGCGGTTCCTTCCCCGCCGGGACGACCTTCGAGTGGCACGCCGGCCCGAGCCTCCTCAGCCAGACAGGGGAGACCTGCGAGCTGAGCCCCGAGGACCTGGGCTACAGCGAGACGAGCATCGGGACAAAGGCATCGCCGTCCTCCGTCACCATCAGCTGCACGGCGACGAACAGCCGGGCGACCGCCCCCAAGGACGGCACGGGCGCGACCCAGCAGTTCTTCCTCGTCTACTTCCTGCCGGACTTCACGGTACAGGTGGCCCCGCCCGCAACCAGCGACACCGTCAAGAGTTCCGGCACTACCTATGCCCTTGCCGACCTGACGTCGGGCTTTACGCTCACTCCCGTCTCCTCCGGCGCGGCATTCCCCACGGGGACCACCTTCGAGTGGACAGTCCAGGCGGGAAGCCTTGCCGCCTACAGCCCGGCGGCCACCGCACTCGGAAGCAGCTGCAGCGTTACCCCGGCCCAGCTGGGCCTGACCGCAACGGGAACGTCGGGCATCGGGCGGACGGCGGCGACCGCGACCCCCATCAGCATCTCCTGTACGGCCAAGAACCCGCATGCGACGGACAAGGCGGGCACGCCCAACAACGCGACCAAGGCATTCCTCCTCTACACCCTGCCGGCATTCACGATCGACGTGTCGGTGGACGCGAGTGCCTACCACGCGGCGAACAGCGACCTGACCGGCACGGTTCCCCTCTACGCGCTCATAAACATGGGCAAGGACTTCACCTTCACGGTCAACCCGGGTGCGTCAAGCTTCCCTGCGGGGACGGAATTCACGTGGAAGGTCAACGACTCGACGCTCACCGGCGCGACCCAGAAGGGAAGCTCCATCAGCATAAGCGCGTCCGCCATGGGACTGACGAGCACCCAGGGGCTTCCGAACAGCATATCGACCTCAAAGGATTCCCCGACGAGCATCCCCATCAGCTGCACGGCGAAGCACGAGAGCGCGCTGGCAAACGTGGACGGCACGGACACCTCCGTCTCCGTCTTCTGGCTCACCATCCCCGACTTCAAGATAACGATGACGGCCCCGACCGGGCTTGAGACAGTGACGAGCGGGGAAAACACGGTCTACCTGGTGACCGACGCCGACATGTCGAGCGTGGCATCGTCCAGGATGTTCAACTTCAAGGCCGAGCTCAAGAACACCACGGACAGCTGGCCGTCCGGCGTGACCTACACCTGGTCCTTCAACGGCACTCCGTCTTCCTCGGATTCGGCAGGAGCGACGGCAGGCGGCCTGACAACCTTAACGGCGGCCCCGGAAAGCGAGACGACCGCCACCGTCACCTGCACGGCGGAAGTCACTGGCACGCTGCTGTCGAAGGATGCCGAAAGCAGCGTCACGGTCAGGATAAAGAAGGGACTTTCCGTGGATGATTTGTCCAGCTACATTTTCAGCCTTCCTCCCGGTTCCAAAAGCGCGCCGAACGTCATCCCGCCGATAATCGGCCTGACCTCAAGCACGAACCTAAAAACCGCTATAACGGACATTTTACAGGCAAACAGATTGAAGTACATAGACCTCTCGGCAACACAGCTGCCGGACGGAATAAATATGGAGGGGGCTTTTTTCAAAGAGCTCTCAGGTGCAAAAGTCATACCAAACTTAATCAAAGCTCCTAAACTCCCCGCTTCGGTAACGGCGGCGAATGACAGCTTGTCCTGCATCTTTTCAACCTGTACAAACCTTGCCGAGGCCCCGGAAATTCCTGAAGGCGTAAAAAGTTTGAATGCTGCTTTCCAATGGTGCTACAGTCTGACCACTGCTCCTGAAATCCCGGACAGTGCAGAGATTTTGAGCGGTTGTTTCGATCATGGCAGCGGTACATCCTCCCTCACGCATGGAAGCGTTGCCTCACCCCTCACGGTGGGGCGGACGGCAATAACGATACCTGATGGCGTAACTAATATGTTTAAATGCTTCAACAACTGCACGGCACTGCAGGATGTCGACATCATCGTCAAGGGAACAAGTGTTACTGACTGGACTAAGGCATTCCAAGGTATAGACTCAGCAACCCAGCACGTGACCGTCCAGGTCCCGAACTATTGTGTAAAGCAGGCCATTGAATCTGCAGCGGGTAACGGCAGCGTCAATATAGTGGTCTCCGATGGCAGTACGAGCTGCCCGTAATGCCCCGC
>CACYDQ010000184.1 GCA_902773215.1 uncultured Spirochaetaceae bacterium
CAGCCCTGCCCACGATAGTGTCCCCGCGTTCCTGCGCGTGTTCCCCTTCGACAGCAGGACGATTATCTTCCCAAAGGGCGAGGAGAAGCTTCAGATAGAGCCTGAGTGCGCGGTCGTCTTTGACGTGGAATGGAAGGACGGCCTCGTCGCCTCCCTCTCACCGGTCTGCTTCGGGGCCTCCAACGACTGCTCCATACGCAAGGCCGGCGCGAGGAAGATAAGCGAGAAGAAGAACTGGGGGCCGTGCAGCAAGGGCTTTGCGGCGCATACGATACCGCTCGCCTCGTTCCGAAAGGGCTGCGGGCTGGACGGCTACCGCATTGCGAGCTTCCTTATCCGGGAAGGCAAGGCCTTCCCCTACGGCGAGGACAGCCCGGTGGCGGGCTACAGCTACATCTGGGAAAAGCTTACCGGCTGGATTATCGACCGGCTGAACAATCAGAAGGACGAAGGACCCGCCGAGGACGTGCACGCCTACCTCTCGGCGGCAGGGCGGCCCGCCCGCATCCTCGTCTCCATCGGGGCGACCCGCTACACGGACTACGGCGAGCACAACTTCCTGCGCGACGGGGACGTGGCCGCCGTCGTCTTGTACCCGGAGGCCTCCTACAGCCCCGGCGACATCCTCCGCATGGTGGAGGCGGGCGGACCGGACAGCCCGGCCACCGCCGGCATCTCCGTCCTCTGGCAGACGGTGCGGGCGTGATATCGGCTCTTTCTGGCTAAACAGCTTGATAATTGGCTATTATCATCGTATACTGTGCATATCCCAATGCAGGAGGCAGTGACATGTGCAGTGCGACGATTTATGATGCCAGGAACAATTTCTCATCCCTCGTAAAGACGGCCGAAGGCGGCGAGGTTGTGCAGCTGACCCGCCACGACAAGCCGGTGGCGGTTCTTATCGGCTGGGATGAATACGAGAAGACCAGACCCAAAAACGATTTCTTCGAGTGGCTTGAGAAGTTCAAGAAAGAGAACGCGGATATCCTTACGGATGACAATCCTCTGAACCTGCAGCCGAAGGAATATCTTGACGAGGCATATGAGAAGAAAATAGCGGCCCTCTGGAGCGACGTATGAAGCAGATTTACATGCTTGACACGAACGTCATCTCCGAATTCCTCAAGCCGAATCCGAATGTTCCGACGATTACCAGGGCTCTGGAAAACAGGGACTTGTGCGCCATCTGCTCAACGGTGTGGCAGGAATCCGTGTTCGGTTATGAACAGATGCCGGAAGGGAAGCGCAAGGAGCGGGTGGGAAACTACCTTCAGAAGATAAAGGCGACCTACGAGATACTTCCCTATGACAGTTTCGCCGCCCAGATATGCGGGGAGATACAGGTTCGCTGCATGAAAGCTGGGAAACCTGTTCCCAAATACGACAGTCAGATTGCCGCCGCCACCATAGCGAACGGTATGATTCTGGTAACCCATAATACGGATGATTACGCCGCCCTGCAGGAGAACAGCATGCTCAAGATTGAGGACTGGTGGGGCTGACAGTGACAGCCGCCACCTCTTGGCCACCGATGGTCCTCTGGCAGACGCTGCGGGCTTAGACCAGCTGCACTCCGCCCTGACTGATGAACTTGCAGGTCTCCTCGCAGTCCTTGATGAATGTCTGGTGGTGCTCGCGGATGAACTCCACCCAGCCGTCGCGGGCTGCATACTCCAGTGCGCGTGCTCCGTCCGAGAGCTTGACAGCCCCGATTGTCAGCGATGCCCGCTTCAGCCCGTGGGCAACCGCCGAGTACTCCTGCCAGTCCGCTTTCTGGTACAGGTCTTCCAAGCGCACGACATCCTGGGATTCCGTGAACGCCTTCAAAATTTTTTCATAGAAGTGCCTGTTGCCCAGGCAGTATTTCATTCCCAGCTTGATGTCTATCTCCGCCTTGATGCCGCTTGAAGCATGGCTAATCGACGGGCAAACCTTCGCCCCCTGCACGATGAGGCGGGGAGACAGGTTCCTGACAAGCAGCTTGTCCATCTCCCGGGGCATAATGGGCTTGGCGAGGAAGTCCTGGAAGCCCAGCTCCCGGTACTCCGCCGCAGCCCCGCTCAGAGCGTTCGCGGTCAGGGCGATTATCACGGCGGTCTCTCCCCGGGGCATCCCCCTGATTTTCCGCATCGCCTCAACGCCGTCCATGACGGGCATCATGTGGTCCATGAAGATGATGTCGAACTCGTTCTCGCGGAACGTGTCTACCGCCTCCTGCCCGCTCGAAGCCTTGAAGACGTTCATCTTGTAAGGGGCAAGGATCCCCTCCGCCACGTCCAGGTTTATCTCGTTGTCATCCACGACCAGAACCCTCGCCTCCGGGGCGACAAAGCTCGCGCGGAAGACATCCTGCCGGGCCACGGCCGGCTTCTCGCTGACAGATCCTATCGGAGTCCAGTCTTCCACCTCGCTCAGTATGTCGAACGCGAAGCTTGTCCCCTCGCCGTAGACGCTTGAGACCGTGATGTTGCCGCCCATCATCTGCACCAGACGCTGGCTTATCGCAAGCCCCAGCCCCGTCCCCTCGACAGCACGGTTCCGTCTGGTGTCCACCTGGGTGAAGCTGGAGAAAATCTTGCCGAGATCCTCCTCTTTTATCCCGATTCCGGTGTCACTGACCTTGAAGAAGAGGCGTGCATGTCGGTCGTCTTCCTTCTCCGCCCGCAAGCTCAGGGTAATCCTTCCCTCTTTCGTGAATTTGACGGAGTTCCCCATGATATTTATGAGGACCTGCTTGATGCGCACCTCGTCCCCGTACAGGCTGTCCGGGATTCCCTCGTTCACGTCCAGGTCCAGCACCACGTCCTTGTCCTTCAGGCGTATCCGTATCATCGCCGAGACCACGTTCACCAGGGACGACAGCTTGTAGGAATCTCCGATGAGCTCCAGCTTGCCGGACTCTATCTTGGAGAAATCAAGTATGTCATTGATAATAGAAAGAAGGGTGTTGGAGGCGGACTTTATCATCATCGCATGCTTGACGGCCTTCGCGTCCTGGCTGTCGCGCAGGATGAACTCCGCCATGCCGCTTATCGCGTTCATCGGGGTACGTATCTCGTGGCTCATGTTGGCGAGGAAGTTGCCTTTCGCCTTGTCCGCATCCTCTGCCCGCTCCTTCGCCTTGATGAATTCCGTCATGTCGATGAAGAGGAGGTGAAGGCCGCACACCGCATCGTCGCGCATCATCCGCTTTATCGAAATCTGCAGGTCCTGCCGTTCCCCGGCGATGGTCGTCCTGAGCAGGAAGGGTTCCATTTTCTCACCGCCGAGAACCAGCGCGCAGCGGGCAAGCAAATCCTGACGGTCATCCTCCGGCATTACGTTCAGCAGTGCCTCCCGGAGCGGAACCCCGCGCCGGATTTTGTCCCGGTCATATTCAGGGGCATAGCGGAAGAACACATCGCTGACCATAACGGTGAAGATGTTCTCGTCCGTGATGATGAGCAGGTTGGCGGCGGTCTTGAGCAGCTGGCTGTTGTAGAAGAGCTGCCTGTCATTGTCCCTCTGTATGTACGCCTGCGTCCTTGCAGCCTGATCGTTGGCAAGCTTGAGGAACTCTATGTCTTTCTTGAGCTTCCGTATCTCGCGAGTAAGCTTCTTGTTCTCAAGGGCGAGCTGCCGCAGCTCCTCCTGGCCGTCATCTTCCATCCGCACCTGCCTTAGAATGCCAGAACCGAGAAGGTGAAGTTGTGGAACATGTTGTACTCCTCACCGGTCACGTTGCCCTTCGCCGGACAGTACTCGCCGTTGGAGTACATCCCCATCAGGGATATGGTCGGAGGGATGAAGCCCTTGAAGCTGTCCGCCTCCGCCGTGACGTTGCCGCCGAGCGCGAGGAAGCGGGCACAGCAGGTGGTGCAGAGCATCGTCTTGTATTCCTGACCGGCCTCTTTCATTTTTGCCAGTATTCCTTCCATTGCCCTGCCGACGGTCGTCTGCACGTCCTCCCGCCGGACGATGCCGATGCTGAGAACGGATCCCTCCGGAACCGCGCCCAAGAAGGAACCGCTCCCGTCCTCCATGTTCAAAACGGAAAGGGACCTCGCAGCCTCAACTTTGTCACCGTTCGGCTTGCTGATGCTCACGATGAACGGCGTGAGCAGGTAGTCCACGAACACGTCGGGCTTTTCCGTCCCCATGTTCTCCCGCCGCAGGATGCCGACAAAGCTGTCCTGCCCCAGGCGGAAGACCCGGTTGCCGTCCGATTTGGTCACCTCGTATGCGTATGAGCTTTTCTTTTCGATTGAGTTTATGCTGACGAAACGGGGGTGGATGTTCCCGGCCACCAGCGCCATTACCTGGCCTGAGCCCGTGACCCGATCCCCGCAGAAGACCTTTATGTTCTTGGAATTGAAGTTGTCCGCCGCCGATCCCCCGTACACCGGCACGCCCTCTCCCTGCCCGCTTATGGCGTTCACAAGGTCGTCCCCGCCGACGGTGTGCTCGTTCGTCACCATGCCCCCGTAGGTTATGACGAGCTTTTCCGTGCCGGTCAGGGCGGACTTGAGCCTGCCGTACACGGACGCTATCTCGGACCTGTAGTTGTCCTTGGTCAGCTCCCCCGTCATGCCGACGGAGAACTCGCAGTCATCGGCGGTCAGGAGCATGATCGAGATGCCCACATCGCAGTACCCCCTGTCCCCGTGGAACATCGCCATCGCCGTGCATCCCATGATGGGGAACTTCCACCGCTCCGACAAAATGGCATACAGCCCCTCATAGTCGGTCTCCTCCTCCACGAATATGATGGCCATCGTATTTTTCTTGAGGGCGAACGACTCCGCCTGGGCAAACAGCTCGGCCGCAGCCTCGTTCAGGTCGTCAATCTCCTCGGTATACAGGGTAATCGAATCCACGAACTCCTCCTTCCCATCATTTTACTGTACAAAGGAGCGGTTTGCAAATTATTTCTTGTTATGGTACACTTTACGGCATGGCGACGAAACGACGGCAGGGAAAGAAGCGGGCAAGGCAAGGCGGGGGGAAATTGTTCCTCTTCTCAGGAGCAGTCGCCATTGCCTGCGTCGTCCTGCTTTTCGCGAACGCCTTGTACCGGAACGAAGAAGCCCCTTCCCAAACGATTTCTTCCATAGAGCATCCTGCCGGACAGACCGACGGGCGGCCCCAGGCACCCTCCCCCGCCGAACCTGTGGCCCCGGTCTCCGGACAGCCCGTCTCCGGCGGCGAGCCTCCGATTCAGATACATCCCGTTGAGCGGCCCGTGGAGTTCGTCATCCCGCAGGCAAAGGGGAGGGCGCGGCTTGCGTTCGTCATTGACGACGGGGGGCAGCAGCTGGACACGCTCCGGGCCTACCTGGACATCCCCATGCCGCTCGCCGTCGCCGTCATGCCGGGCCTTCCCCTGACCAAAGAGTCGGCGGCGATGGTCGTCGCGGCGGGCAAGGAGCTGATGCTGCACCAGCCCATGCAGTCCGTCAATCTCGACCTCTGGCCGGGGCCGGGTTTTATCGGGCCGGATATGAGCGAGGGGCAGATACTGGCCTTGGTCACGGCGAACCTGGAGGAGCTTGGAATCGGCGTGCGCGGGATGAACAACCACGAGGGCTCGCTGATAACGGCGGACAAGGAGCGGATAGGGGCGGTGCTGGATGCCGCTCTGGACTACGGGGTCTTTTTCATGGACTCCCGGACGACTGCCGGGACGATGGCCCCCGAGGCCGCCCGCGAGCGGGGCATGCGGATTCTTGAGCGCGACATCTTCCTGGACAACGTGCTGGACCGGGACGCGATGTTCGCCCAGGTCTACGAGGGGCTGGAGCTTGCAAATAAAAATGGAAAGGCTATAATGATAGGCCATGTGGACAAGTCCGCCGGAATCCTCCCTGAGCTTCTGGCAGACCTGTACCCCGCGCTGGAGGCGGCGGGCTATGAGGTCGTCTGCCCCTCGCAGCTGATGAAGGACTGACGAAAGACCGGGCAAAGAGAGGAAGGAAAAGCGATGAAGGTGTTGGGCATAGA
>CACYDQ010000185.1 GCA_902773215.1 uncultured Spirochaetaceae bacterium
CTACGCAAACCTCGGGTAATAGCGCAGCTGGTAGCGCGCTACGTTCGGGACGTAGAGGTCCCCGGTTCGAATCCGGGTTACCCGACTACTGAGCCTCCGGTTCGCCGGAGGCTTTTTTTGAGCCCGGGCTTTTCCTTTGTCAGAGAATCCTGCCGTCGCGGGAGAGCGCTTCCGTGGCGAGCGTCTCGTGCATTTTTTCTGTCATCCGCCGGGCCGCAATCTGGCCAGGCAGGTCTGCGTAATCCGCCGCATGGATGGCGGGCAGGACGTGCAGGTCATAGTGGTAGATTTCTTCCCTATTATATGAAAAGAAGGGATCGTGCTTTCCAAGCCCGTATTTGTCGTTCCCCCCTATGTACAGTAGCTGTATGTCGGCTCCCGTGTCATGCGCGATGTGGGCGGCACCCCGCTTGAATTTGTTCGTGCCGTGGCGCGGCGTGCGGGTACCTTCCGGGAAGATGATGATGTTCGCCCCTTCCTCCAGCGACTTCTTGCAGTGGGGCAGAAGCTGCTCGTAGCCCATGTCGTTGACGATGTAGAGCTGGCGGACAACTCCGGCCATGACCGAATGCGTGAGGGAGCCCCGCATGATGCAGTCGGCGTTGGGGACCAGGGAAATGAGAATCACCCCGTCCAGTATGGAAGGGTGGTTCGCAACAAGGATTTTGCCTTTCATGCTGCGGAGCGTCTCCTTGCCTTGGACATCAAGCCGTATGCCACCCAGGAGGCGGAGCACCAGGAGGGAGAACCTGAACATCAGGTGGGTGACTGTCCGCGCGACTTTCTTGAACCGCCGCGCCGGGTGCAGGATAAGGCGGAGCAGGGGCAGGAGAATCAAGCCGAACAGGAAAGCTGACGTTCCGAACACGATGATGGTACCGGCTTTCAGAATGCAGCGGTATGCGTAGAGAACCGGGTTCTTCGCGGGGGGCAGGTCTGCCGTGCTGTATCGCCACGCCTCGTCTGTCTGATCCATGTTTATGCCTCCTTGAGGAGTTGCTTTAGGAACTGTGCGGGATTTGCTTCCAGCCCGCAAGGAATCGGGCAGCATTCTGTGGCTTCCGCAGAGACGACGCAGGCGAAGGCGAGCGGCTCGTCGTCCGGAGAATGCAGGCCCGAATATTCCTCCGGGACCAGCTCGTCCCCGTATACGAGCAGGATTCTGTCCTCGCTGCCGCTGAGCACGGGGGCCAGGGCGGTGACAAGCCCGTCATGGAAGCTTTCGCCTGCGGGAAAAATCGCCGAGTAGCCGCTCTTGAGCCCGCATGCGATGGCAGCGAGCGCGATGGGGGCATTGAAGACGGAAAGGGAAAAGGCTGCCGGGAGCACGGTCTCTTCTGTTATCAGGGCTTTCTCCATTGAGATCTGCCGTGTGATTTCTCCCCGAAGGGATACGAATGACTGCTTGATGTCCCCGCAGCCGGTCAGCTCCAGCGCGTCATGCACAACCTGAACCGTCATGCGGGACAGCTGGCTGAGTCTGCGCCGGAAGAGGGGGGCGGTGAACGCAAGCGGGGGGCTTCCGCTGCTCTTTTCTATCTGCTTCCCGCCGTCCGCCCAGCTGAGCCAGTCCCCGGGGCTTTCCAGCCCGGGGGCCCAGCATGCGGGCCGCGAGCAGAACACTGTGCCTTCCATCTCGTTCCCCTATGAAGATGCCTTTCTGAACACCAGGAGCGAGTAGCTGTTGGAGCCGAGGTTATGGTGGGCGGTTTTCAGCTGGAATCCTGCCGCCTCGATTGCGCTGACCAGCTCTCCGTAGCGGTACATCTTGCTGTTGCCGTTCGCCATGCAGGTAAAGTAGAGGGATGTCGCCTGAAGTGAATACGCGCTCGCGGCGAATCGCTGCTTGTCCCAGAGCGGCTCCAGCACGTACACGTCGGTCTCCGCCCCGGCAGCCTCGCGGATTTTGGAAAGAATCTTGGTCACCTGGTGCAGGGAGAAGCAGTCCAGAAACTGGCTCATCCACACTGCGTCAGGGGATGCGGGGAGCTTTGTGTCCCCAGACAGGATATTGCCGGAAAGCGTCCCGATGCGGTCTGAAAGCCCTTCGGCGGCAGCCCGTTCCTCGGCGACCCTGGTCTGCCCCGGCAGGTCCACGATGGTCATCCGCACGTCCTTGTCGTAGTGGCAGCAGGCGATTGCCCACTTTGCCGTGTTCCCGCCGATGTCCACGATGTGTTTGGGATGCGAGGCGAACACGATGGGCAGGGCCTCGGGAAAGGCTATGTCCGAGTAGAAGTGGTCGAACTCGAACCATGACTTCTTGGCGCGGTCGGGCAGGCTTGACAGGGCCTCGTAGATGGTCGTCCACTGGTCGCCGAAAGTCTTAAGCCCCTCGGGTTTGCCGTTTCTCACGGACTCGCAGAGGTCAAACGCCCCCTTGTAGCAGATGTCGTTGACAAAGTTGAAGTTGACGCGGGTCAGCTCGTCCTCGAGCAGCATCCAGCCGGTTTTGCCGAGCGCGAGCCGTTCTTCACCGCCATCGTGCGGGACGGAGCGCAGGACTCCCATCCCCAGGGCAATCTCGCAGAGGACCTGCACCCCGTATTCTGATATCCCGGCCTTGTCCGCTATGTCCGCCGTGCTGAGGCCTCTGTCCCCCGCCTCCTCGATGAGACGCAGGATGCCGAGCCCCAGCAGGGCCCTGACAGCCTGAAAGGTGAGGGGCGAGAAGGCTATCTTCTGTGCCTCGAACTTCGCGTCCACTGCGCGAATCTTGTCTTCTGAATATGCCTCTGATGAAAAGTATGCCTTATCCATGTCTGCCGGATATGATAGCATTACGGCCAGGCTTTTTCAACCAACCCTGTTCTTGACATTTGGGTATGCTTGCATTAGAGTGTTTATATGGAAGAGAATTTGAACGGGCAGATAAAGGAAGTCATCATATCTGCACTGGAGCTGGAGGACATGGGGCCGGAGGACATAGATGACGCGGCTCCCCTCTTTGGCGCGGGCCTGGGGCTTGATTCCATCGACGCGCTGGAGCTTGGCGTTGCCCTTAAGAAAAGGTTCGGCGTGAAGTTCTCCTCTGAGAGCAAGGAAAACAAGGAGCATTTTGCGTCCGTCAATGCCCTTGCTGCGTACATCGGTTCACAGCTGCAGGAGGGAGACTCAAAATGAGCAAAGACGAACTTTATGCCAAAGTGAAGGATATCCTTGTCGGTGAATTCGAGATAGAAGAGTCCAAGCTCACTCCCGGAACCCTTCTGGTGGATGATTTGGATTTGGATTCCATAGATTTCGTTGATATGGTAAGCAAGGTGCGGGAATTCATTCCCGGCAAGATAAACCCAGAATCTTTCAAGACGGTAAGGACCATTCAGGATATCGTAGATGCCCTCTACCCCTACGTCCAGGCAGAGTGAGAGCGGGCGGGGCGTACCCTTTGTAATACTCGCAGTCCTGTACCCGGTTCTCATCTTCGTGCTTCTGGTGTTGCTGAAGCTGCCGGTACGGGTCATTTCTCTCTGCGTCATCGTGCTCGCCGCTGCCCTGTTCATAGGCGGAGGAGGAGGCCGGGCCAAAGCCGACTGGAGGCCGCTCGCCTCATCGCTCCTTCTTGTCGCCGTGGGGCTTGCATGTTTCCTGACGGACAAGATGCTTTTCCTGAGGCTCTACCCTTTGGCGATGAACATTGCCATGCTCGCGGTTTTCTCCATGAGCCTCGTCTTTCCGCCGTCGGTGATATTCCGCTTGGCATGCCTTGCGGACAGGAGCATAAAGGGCTCACTGGCGGAAAGGCGCATTGAGTCCTATTGCCGCAAGGTCTGCGTGGCATGGTGCGTCTTCTTCGTCCTGAACGGGGGGGCGGCTGCCTACACTGCCTTCTTCTGCGGCGACCGTGTGTGGTCGGTATACAACGGCGGCATAGCCTATGTCCTGATGGGCCTTTTGTTCGCCATAGAATATATCATCCGAAAGCAGGTGGATAAAAAAATGCCGAAGACGTTCTTCATATCAAAGTTCAGGGCTGACTCCCGCCCGGACAGCCACATCCTGTGCTACGAGGGCAGCTGGTCCGACGGCCGTTACAAGACCTGGCGGGATTTCCTTGCGGACACGGCCAGGATGCGGGCGGCCATACGGCAGAAGGATGAGGAGAGCTGGATCATGCACTGCGAGGACTATTGGTATTTCCTTGTGACCTTCGTCGCCCTCCTTCAGTGCAGGAAGACCGTCATGCTGACACAGAACATCTCCGAGTCATTCATCGCCGAGATAAAGGGGCCGGGGACCGGGTTCCTGACCGACCAGGACTCCGTGCCGCCGTCCGCGGGGGCCATGTCCGTTCCCGGCATCCTTGAGGGATCGGCAGAGCCGTCCGAGCAGGAGCTGCGCGATGCCCCGGCATTCGAGGCGGCGGAGACGGACATCCGCATGTACACGTCGGGCAGTACCGGCAAGGCCAAGGCCGTCAGCCAGCGTATGGAGGAATTCGAGCTGGACAATGCCTTCATCATATCCAAGTGGGGGGAGGAATTCCTTGCCCGCAAGCTCGTTACTACCGTGAGCCAGCACCACATCTACGGCTTCCTCTTCGGGATAAGCCTGCCTTTCGCTCTCGGGGTTCCTTTCAGGAGGAAGAGAATCGAGTACCCCGAGGAATTCGAGTCCCTGGGTGACGAGAAGTACATGATCATAGCCACGCCCGCCTTCCTCAAGCGGACGGTGGATTTGGAAAGCAGCCTGCCGATGAAGGACAGCTTCATCTTTACGAGCGGGGGAGTCCTGACCACGGAGCTTGCCACGAGGACGGACCTGCTCTTCGGCTTCTGGCCGCTTGAGGTCTACGGGTCCACGGAGACGAGCGGCATAGCCTGGAGGCAGTCCCGGGACGGGCTTGAGTGGACTCCCTTTGACAACGCTCGGATATGGAAGAATGAGGATGGCTGCTTGGTCATTGTCTCACCATATATAAAGAACATGGAAGGCTTTGCCACGAGCGACCTGGTGGATATCTTGAATGATGGCCGCTTCCTGCTCAAGGGGCGGGCCGATTCCATCGTCAAAATCGAGGAGAAGCGGATAAGCCTGACGGAGGTGGAGAACCGGCTGCTCCAGACGGGCCTTGTCGGGGACGTGAAAGTCATCGCGCTGGAGGACAGAAGGCAGTACCTCGCCGCCGCCCTCGTCCTGAACGACGCGGGCAGACAGAAGTTCGCAGGGCAGAAGAAGCTTGCCATGAACACCTTCTTTCATGACTTCCTGATGCAGTACTTCGAGAACGTCGTCATCCCCAAGAAGTGGCGCTTTGTGGATGCTCTCCCCGTCGACGTGCAGGGCAAGAAGCACAAGGAGGACATCGCCGCCTTGTTCGCGAGGTCTGCGGGAAGCGGGGGCCCCGATGAGTGATCACGGCATCCGGGACGAGCGCGTGCTGGAGCGGGATGAGTCCCATGTGGAGCTGGAGCTCGTTGTCCCGGCAGAAAGCGACTTCTTTGACGGTCACTTCCCCCAGTACAAGCTGCTCCCCGCCGTGGGGCAGTTCCAGATAATCACGAGGCTCGCGAGGAAGTACTTCGGCACGGAGGCCGCCGTCCTCCGCATACGCCGCATAAAGTTTTCCTCTCCGATTCTTCCGGACACGAAGATTCGCCTTTCCATGAGCTTGAACGAGCGGAGGGATTCCGTGACATACACGGTAAGCGATGCCGCCGACTCTGGCAGGTCCTATTCCACAGGCTCGTTCTCCGTGAGGCTTCCGTGACGGCCGCGTTTGCCATCCCCGTCTACCGGCACGGTAAACCCCTTGCCTCTGTCGTCAGAAGCCTGATTCCCTACGGCCTCCCGATAATCGTCGTTGATGACGGGAACGAGGGCGAGGACAGGGAACTTGTCGCCGCCGCCGGAACGCTGTCCGAGCTTGCCAGCGTTGTCCGCCTGGAGAAAAACGGGGGCAAGGGCCGGGCGATGAATGCCGCCGTGCGGGCCGCGCTGGACAGGGGCATAGACCACCTCTTCCAGCTCGACGCGGACGGGCAGCATGACCCTGCGGCCTGCGGGGACTTTCTTGCGGCGGCGGAGGAGAATCCTGATGCAATCATCTGCGGTTACCCTGTCTATGACGAGACTGTCCCTGGCTACCGGAAGAAGGGCAGGGAGTTTTCCAACGGCTGGGCACGGATAGTCACTCTTGACGGCCGCATACAGGACGTGCTCTGCGGCTTCAGAATCTACCCCCTGCTCCCGCACTACGCGGGTCTCTTGGACAGGCATGCCCTGCTGGATGCCCGCATGGGATACGACGTGGACATACTCGTGCACCTGCTTTGGAGAGGCGTTCCCCTCGTCAACAAGGGAGTACGGGTGACTTACCCGGCGGACGGGGTCTCCAATTTCCGCATGTTCCATGACAACGTGAGGATTTCCCTGACCTTTACCCGCCTCTTTGTGGGGATGCTGCTCCGCCTGCCCCTGCTTTTGTGGCGGGCGTGGAAGAGGGGCCGGGGATGAGCGTGTCCGTCTCTCACTGGTCCCGGCAAAAGGAGGTGACGGGAAGCGACGTCCCCATACGCATCCTTATCTTCCTCGTCAGGATTCTTCCTTTTCCTGTCCTGGCATGCATGGTGCCCTTTGTCAGTTTCTTCTATTATATATCCTCCCCGCAGGTCAGGAAGGCGGCGGAAGAGTATCAGCGGAGGCTTGTCGCGTTCTCGGGCGGGAAGGCCCTCCGCCGGCCCAATGCGTATGCGCAGGTAACATCCTTCTCCCTCTGTCTGGTGGAGAAGCTTGCGGCATGGAGCGGCAAGGCGAGCCTGGACGACGTGATTTTCCACGATGACGACGTGGTGGACTTGAAGAATCGGCTTTCCGAGGGGAAGGGGGCCATGCTGATAAGCTCCCACCTGGGAAACATGGAGCTTCTCCGCTGCCTGGCGAGCTACGGGCAGACCGGGGTGGACAGGAAGGTTCCCGTCACGGTGATAATGGACGTGCAGATGAGCCAGCACTTTACGGGCGCAATAAACAGGATGAACTCCCGCTACCGGCTGGACATACTCCCCGCGTCCCAGATAGGGGTGGACAGCCTGGAGCGTCTGCAGGAGACCCTTTCTGCCGGGGGCCTGGTCGTCATAGCGGGGGACCGGACGTCGGCATCCGACCCGGGGCGGAGCTTCAGGGTGAGCTTCCTTGGATGCGACGCGCCTTTCCCTTACGGCAGCTTTATGCTCGCTTCCCTTCTGAACGTTCCGCTTTACTTTGTCTTTTCGCTCAGGGAGAGGGGCAGTTTTTTCCGCCCCCGCTACAATATGTTCGTCACGAAGTCGGACATCGGCTTTGACTGCCCCCGCAAGGAGCGCAAGGCGCGGGTGGAATTCCTCTGCCGTCAGTTCGCGGGGCTGTTGGAGCGCCGCTGCCTTGAGTACCCCTACCAATGGTATAACTTTTTCGATTTCTGGTTGTTTCAAGGGACAGAAGGAAAAAACGAAGATGCAGCTGCTGACTGAGGAGATAACGTTCCCCGTTGAGTTCTACGATGCGGACTCCATGCGGATTGTCTGGCACGGGAACTATATCAAGTATATGGAGAAGGCCCGCTGTGCCTTGCTGGACAAGATAGGTTTCGGCTATCTGGAGATGGCCCGGTCGGGCTACTCATTCCCCATCGTCGATGTCCGCGTCAAGTACATCCGTTCCCTCCGCTTCGGGGAGAGGGTGCGGGCGGTTGCGACCCTTGCCGAATACGAGGCATGCATCAAGATAAAATTCGAGTTCTATAATGCCGGCACGGGTGAGCTGACGACCAGGGCGGAGAGCACTCAGATGGCCGTGTCAGATGAGAGCGGGGAGAGCTGCTTTATTACGCCCCAGCCCTTCAGGGACAAGGTGGAGGCATTGCTCGGCGGAGGTGAGAAATGATATGCGGAATCAATGCAAAGCGTTTCGGGTCTGTTTTTCTGGCAGTGCTCTTTTCTGTCTCTGCGTGCATTGCGCCGTGCGCCGCCACTTCTGCTCCCAGTCTTGACTCCGTCTGCCGCGAGCTTACGGTATACAAGGTGACCTCGGGCTCTTTCGTTCAGGAGCGGACGGCTGCGAACCTCAAGAGACCGCTCAGGTCGCAGGGCACGTTCGTGATATGCGATGAGGGAATCGCCTGGAAGACCGAGAAGCCTGTTTCCTCTCTGCTTGCGGTCAGCCGGGACAAAATCATACAGGCGGCCCCGGACGGCAGGAAAACCGTGATTGACGGCTCGGGGAACGAGACGTTCAAGAACATTGCCGGGACGCTGGCGACGGTATTCTCCGGGGACAGGACGGAACTGGAAAAGAACTTTTACGTCTCCTTCTCCACGAACGGAAGTTCCCCGGACGGGAATGGCTGGATGATACGGCTCTTGCCAAAAGACAGCACGATTGCCGCCGCAATGAAAAGCATCGTGATGGAAGGGACAAGCGGGAAGGAATCCTTCATCAGCTCCGTCAGCATCGAGGAGCAGGGCGGGGCGGGCATACGCTACATTTTTTCCGATCAAGTTCAC
>CACYDQ010000186.1 GCA_902773215.1 uncultured Spirochaetaceae bacterium
ATGGCTTTTTTCATGTTGATTCCTAAAACTTCAACCGCATGTCGCGGTAGCGGTTTTCCTTTTCTTTAAAGCCCAATTTTTCGTAAAGGCCGTAGCCTGCATCGGTCGCGCTCAGGTCAAGCCGGCAAAGGCCTTTTTCCCTTGCGAACGCTAGCAGATTTTTTATCAGGGCTGTGGCCAGACCTTTGCCGCGGTATTCGCCCTGGGTAAAAACATTGAGAAGCTCACCGCAAAATCCGCTCGGAACATTCGGGTTCGCGGGCATTTCGATGAGCAGAAGGAATGCGGCCGAAACAATTTTCCCGCCGTCGCGCGCGACAAAGGCAAAAAGCTCTTTCCCGAGCTTCCGCTCAAAATAATCAGGAAGCTGCTTTTCTATGCAGGATTTTTCTTTTTCCGGAATCGATCCAAAGTCGTCCTCCATGTAGGCAAGCCGTAAACGAATGAGCTGCGGAATATCGCCTTTCGTGGCCCGGTCAAAGGTCATGTTCATCTTCCTGCCTCCTGCTTTAAGATGGATATATCATAGCGGTTATTTTTTTGTAAGAAAATTATTGAATTTACATATTTTGATAACAATATTGCAGCTCTATTGTAAAATCGTTATAATAGCTGACAAGCGGAGGCAATATGGCGGAAGCAAAGAGGGGCATCATCATGAAGCGGAGGGACGGCTCCGAAATCGTCAGGTATGACGACCCGTCTTTTCCCTCATACATTTTTGACGGCTACCTCGTGAAAGGCTGCGGCTGGGAGCGCGTTCCCCATTACCACGAGGACGTGGAGATTCTTTCCGTGAAGGGCGGCGAGATGGCCTACATGGTGGAAGGAACGCTCGTCAGGCTGCAGAAGGGGGACACGGTTTTTGTTAATTCCGGGAGCATCCACTATTCCCTTTCGACGACGGACAAGGTTTCCCGCTACATAATCGCGGTCCTTCATCCGAGTATCCTCTACTCCTCGCCCGCGGTGGAGCAGAAGGCCGTGCGCCCGATCGTCACGGACAAGGCGGTTCCTTTCGTCCATTTCAAGGCGGGTGATTTTGACGCCCTCCCGCTCTACCAGCTTATGCTCGAGATGGAGCACGAGTGCAAGGGGAACGAGTTCCTGATCACGAAATGTTTCTTTGAGATCTGGGACATCATAATGAGGCGCTTTACCGACGCGTACCGCCTCCATGTTCACGGCATGGAGGAAAGCTCGGGCCATGACGCAAGGCTCAAGGCGATGATGCTCTTCATCGACGGGCATTACAGGGAGCGAATCACTCTCGGCGACATCGCGGCGTCCGGCGGCGTGAGCCAAAGCCTCTGCAACCAGATATTCAACAGGCTTACGGAAAAATCCCCGGTCGAATACCTGATGGGCTACCGCTGCCGCAAGGTGGCGGACCTCCTCCTTTCAAGCGGTATGTCCATGCCGGAGATTGCCGACATGACCGGCTTCACGGGAGCGAGCTACATGGCGGAGACCTTCAAGAAGCATTTCGGCCAGTCCCCCCGGGAATACAAGAAGGCTCAGGGCGCAAAATAGTCTTTGGCGGCGGGGGAACTCACAGGGCTTTCTGTATGTCCTCGGCGACGGCGAGGAGGAGGGACTTCTGCTTTTCCGGCAGGGATGCGTAGACTAGGGATGTCCCCTATGCCTCCACGACCTTCCAGCCGCCGAGCGTGCGGGTCTGCGCATCGAAGCTCGCGCCTATCTTGAAAAGCCTCTTGGGCCTGCCGTCCGCCCCGGCGGATGCCTCGTAGGGTATGAGGTATCCTTTGGAATCTATCTGCGCGAGGGCCTCCTCCACCGTCCCGTCCAGCTTGAACTCAAAGACATAGACCGCATCCTGTGTCTCCACGACTATGTCGCTGCGTCCTGCCGCGCTCGCCTCCTCGGTCCTGACGCCGAAGGGTGTGCACAGGCGGGCTATCAGGAAGAAGACTGTCTTATAGTGATTTTCATCCTGCTTCTCCGCGTTGTAGGGGATGGAGCTGAAGAAAGAGCGCATGAGCGTCATGGCATCTTCCAGATTGCCTTCCCGCAGGAAGCGGCTGAATTTCAGCAGGAAGGTGTCGTTCTGGCTCACGGTCTTGGTTGCGTAATAGGGCATGAGGCTGTGAAGGAATCCGTACCTCACCTCCTCGTTGGGGAAGCCCAGCGTGTATGAATAGCCGTCATAATCCTTTATCGTGACGTAGCCCGACTGGTAGAGCATGGGGACCGGGTCTCCGGCTTCCTCCGCGGGAGCGTCGAACATGTCCACCGTCGCGGGAAAGCCCCGGTCAAGCTCGTCCGGGATTATGTCGTACTTCTGGATAAGATGGGTCAGCACCGTCGGCGTACCCGTCGAAAACCAGTAGTTGTCCAGCTTCCTGTCCGTCAGCGACCGTATCAGGCTGAAGGGATTGTACACATCGGGGGATTCCTCGCTGAAGTGGTAGCCGTCGTACTTCTTTCTCAGGGCCTCCACAGCCCCCTCGTAGGTCAGCCCCCGCTTGTCGGCCAACGCCTGAATCTCCGGCTTCATCTGGCTCAGCAGCTCCTCACTGGTTATCCCGCATATCGCCGCATAGCTGTCGTTCATCGTTATCACGTTCAGGTTGTTCAGCTCGCTGAATATCGAAAGCTGGCTGAATTTCGTGATTCCTGTCAGGAAGACGAAGCGCAGGATTCCCCCCAGATCCTTGAGGGGGCTGAAGAACTTGCGCATCTCCAGTTTCAGACGCTTCTGCATCTCCGGGTCGTCCATCGTATCCAGGAGAGGCGCATCGTACTCGTCTACCAGCACAACCGGTTCTTCCCCGGTCTTCTCATGGGCGGCCTTGAGTACATCCGCAAAACGGTTGCCCCACTCGTTCCCGCTCCTGTTGCTGATGCCGTACAGTTTCTCCCAATCGGAGAGGATGTTGTTCAGCATTATCTGGAGGCTGCTCACATCAGAGTACTTGGTGATGGAGAAACTCACATGGAACACGGGATGCCTCCTCCACTCCTTCTCCATCCTTTCGATGGCGAGCCCCTCAAACAGGTCTTTCCTGCCCTCGAAGTAACACTTGAGGGTGGACACGAGGAGGGACTTGCCGAACCTGCGCGGGCGGCTCAGGAAGTAGACGCAGCCCGTGCTGGCCATTTCGTAGATTAAGGCGGTCTTGTCTACGTAGTAGTATCTGTCCCTGCGGATGCGGGCGAAGTCCTGCAGTCCTATGGGGAAACGCTTGAGCTCGGTCATAGCCCCATCATAGCACGGACAGGATCAAAAGTCGAGGAGTGGACACGCTTCTGATGGCTTGCCAGTGGCGGGGCAGGCGTGCTATCATTCCCCTATGGCAGACGACAAGCTTATATGGCATGAGGAAGGAAGGAAAGAGGTATGCAGGACGCCGGTGTTTACCGTGACCGAGCGGGAGAGCACCGGGCCGGACGGGCGGACGGGGAAATTCATCGTCAACGAGGCCCCGGACTGGGTGACGGTCATCCCGGTAGTCGGCGACAGCTTCCTGATGGTCAGGCAGTGGCGGCACGGGGAGAAGGCGCTCAGCGTCGAGTTCCCCGGCGGCGTGATAGACGCGGGCGAGGACCCGGAGACGGGGGCACGGCGGGAACTGCGTGAGGAGACCGGGGCGGAGGCAGGGAAGCTCACCTACCTCGGGCGGATGAATCCTAACCCCGCGCTCTTTTCCAACCACACGCACTTTTACTGCGCAGAGGACCTCCGGATGACCGGCGAGCAGGAGTTGGACAGCGACGAGTTCGTCAACTACATGAAGATTCCCAAGAAAGAGGTCTTCGCCAAGATGGGCAGCCCGGAA
>CACYDQ010000187.1 GCA_902773215.1 uncultured Spirochaetaceae bacterium
GATGTCCAGGTCGTTGGTCGGCTCGTCAAGGAGCAGGACGTTTCCCGCCTCCTTGAACATCAATCCCATGTTGAGCCTGTTCTTCTCTCCTCCCGACAGGACGGAGACCTTCTTGTTCTGCTCGGGCCCGTTGAAGTTGAACCAGGAGCAGTAGGCGCGGCTGTTCACCTCGCGCACCGCCCCATTGACCGGGCGGCCCTTCTCGTCCACCGCGCCGAGCTTGACGAGGTCTGCCCCGCCGGAGAGGGTCTCCCAGACGGTCTTGTTCGGATCCAGCTTGCTACGCATCTGGTCCACGTAGACCAGCTTGACCGTGGAGCCAATCTTTATCTCGCCTGAGTCGGGCTTCTCCTCGCCCTCGCTGCCGTCGGGCATCTGCACCTTTTGCCCCGCCGCGCTTGCGAGCATCTTGAAGAGGGTCGTCTTACCAGCACCGTTGGGGCCGACGATTCCGACGACCGCACCCGCAGGGATGTGGAAGTCCAGGTTCTCGAAGAGCACCCTGTCGTCGAATGACTTGGTCAGCTTCTCCGCGTCTATGACTGAGCCGCCAAGGCGGGGACCGGCGGGTATCGAGATTTCGTTGTCGCGCAGCTTGACCCGCTTGTTCTCTTCGGCAAGCAGCTGCTCGTACTTGGTGATGTGCTCCTTGTGCTTGGCCTGCCTGCCCTTCGCGCCGGCGTGGATCCAGTCAAGCTCCTCCTTCATCTCGCGGGCGCGGACGGAAGCCTGCTTTTCCTCCAGCTCCAGCCGCTTCTCCTTTGCCTCAAGCCACGCGGAGTAGTTGCCCTTGAAGGGGTAGCCTTCGCCCCTGTCCATTTCCAGAATCCATCCGGCGACGTTGTCCAGAAAGTAGCGGTCGTGAGTAATCGCGATGACCGTGCCCTTGTACTGGTGCAGGTGCCGCTCAAGCCATGCGACGGTCTCCGCGTCCAGGTGGTTGGTCGGCTCGTCCAAGAGCAGGATGTCGGGCTGCTGCAGGAGCAGGCGGCAGAGGGCGACGCGGCGGCGCTCACCCCCGGAAAGGACATCGACGACCTGCTCGGGCGGCGGGCAGCGGAGGGCATCCATCGCCAGCTCCAGGTTCGCGTCCAAGTTCCATGCGTCGCATGCATCGAGCTTTTCCTGAAGCTCCGCCTGGCGTGCCCCCAGCTTGTCGTAGTCCGCGTCGGGGTCGCCGAATGCCTCGTTCACCTTGTCGAATTCGGCGAGCAGGTCGGTTATGGGCTTCACGCCCTCCATGACGATTTCTTTGACGGTCTTTCCCGCCTCCAGCTGCGGCTCCTGCTCCAGGTAGCCCATCGTGTAGCCGTCCAGGAGCCGGGTCTCGCCGGTATAGTCCTTGTCGATTCCGGCAAAAATCTTGAAGAGGGAGGACTTACCAGCTCCGTTCTCGCCGATGACGCCTATCTTTGCGCCCAGATAATATGAAATGCTTATGTCCTTCAGGACGACCTTTGTTCCGTACGCGCGGGAAACCCGGTCCATCGTGTAGATGATTTTCTTGTCGTCAACTGTCTTTGCCATAGCCGTAAATGATACAGGAAAAGAACGATTGTTACAAGGCGGACAGTCACAGTCACGGGAGGGTATCCGGCAGGACGGCAGGTAGCCGCCGTCAGCGTGAGCAGCTGATTCCCGCCGCTACCACTTGCCGGATGCCCCGCCGCCGGACGTGCGGCCGCCCCCGCCTGACCGGTAGGAGCTGGAGCCGGACGAGCTGGATGAGCTGGAGCGGGAAGAATACGAGCTGGAACTGGAAGAGTAGGAGCTTGAAGAATACGAGTCATCGTCATCATAGTCGGATAGATATTTATAGTGCGGGAATGAATGTGATGATTTCGGCTTGGATGAATACGAGCTTGCGGAATCAGAATAAGACGAACCTCTTCCGCCGGTCGTTTTGCCAATGTCAATTCCGAACGCTCCCAGAACCACATCCAGAATATCTTTCAGTCCCCCTATGACGGCCTTTCCGACGAAAAACATGAGCAGCAGGAAAATCACGGCACCGCCGAGGATCTCATACCACTTGGCATCTTCGCCTGTTCCGCCCTCCCGGGATACCGTGACGAGCGAGTCGTCCTGCGTGATGATGCCCGCCATGTTATGCACCGCGCTGATGACGCCCGCGCCCTGCGTTCCTCCGCGGAAGGCGGGAACCAGCACGTCGTCGATAATCCGCTTGCACAGGAGGTCGGTCAGCACCCCTTCCGTTCCGTCGCCGGTCGTGATGTCAAGGTCGTGCGAATCCATCACGATTGTCAGCAGCGCCCCGTTGTCTATGCCTTTCTGCCCCAGCTTCCATTTGTCGAAGTGGCGGACGGCAAAGTCGTGCACGGGTTCCCCGTCCGTGGTCGGCACCGTCAGCACGGCAATCTGTATGCCCGTGCTGTCGTTCAGGTCCAGAAGGTAGCCCGCAAGTTCCCCGTACTGGGCGGCAGACAGGATATCCGCCGCATCCAGGACAAAGCTGCCCGTCCAGTCGTAGAGGCCCTCCTTATTCTTGCGGTATTCCGTGAGGGCAGGCTTGACCTTGAGGGCTTGCCTGGACCGCCGGAACGTAAGCGACTCATCCCCGCTGAGTATGACCGCCGTCCTGAGCACGGCCTTGCGGATGCTTTCGGCTTTCCGGCCCGCCGAGTAATCGGGTATGAGGTAGTCGTCGAACACCTGATCCGTCAGCTCCGGGGTAAGCCGCTCAAGGGCTTTTTTCCCTTTTCCCATGCCGACCCGGTTGTCGCTTGTCGCGATGGTGAGCAGGGCTCCGCTTTCGAATGCAGGCTGTTCTTTCTGCCATTTTGCAAGATGCTTCGTGCAGAATGTCGCGTCTCCGTTCATGCTCGGGACGACCATCACGGCAAGCTGAAAGCCCTTGTCCTCATGCAGCCGGTTCAGGAAGTCTGCCAGGTCGTTCCTGTCCTCCGGGGACAAAAGGCCGGATACGTCCATGACGGGCCCCGCCCATTCGTAGAGGCCGTCCTTGTCCGTGCGGAAGTCCTGCCCGGCGGCCTGTGCCGGGGCTGCCGGAGCTTCCGCCTGCGGCACGGCGGCTTGTGCTGCGAGGAGCCAGAGTGCGGGCAGCATGAGGACAAGCCTTTTGGTGGCCGTAATGCGCTTGTTTGCCCTTTCGATCGTGGTCATAAATGCCGTGAAAAGCACGCTGCGTATCTTGCTCATGTTCATTATCTCCCCATGCGGCATTATAGCACGAACGGGGTCAGTCTGCCATAGCTTTTTGCCCGTACTAGCAAAGCCCGGCCGAATTCGCTATACTGTCTTCCATTACACTATTTTTGAACTGCATGGAGCGAGAGGTACAGACGATGAAGGCCATTGAGCTTGAGAAGGCGTATAACCCGAAGGATTTTGAGGACAGGATATACAAGGAGTGGGTGGACAGGGGCTGCTTCAAGCCAGCGTCGGACGAGAGGTCTCCGATGCACCAGGCCTACCTGGACAAGAAGGCCGCCGGAAAGACGGTCGCAAAGTACACGGTCGTCATCCCCCCGCCCAACGTCACCGGCGTGCTCCACATGGGGCACGGCCTGAACAACACCCTGCAGGACATCGTCGTGCGCTACCACCGCATGAAGGGTGACGACACCCTCTGGGTTCCCGGAACTGACCACGCGGGAATCGCGACGCAGAACGTCGTGGAGCGCGCCCTCAAGAAGGAAGGCAAGCGGCGGCAGGACGTGGGCCGCGAGGCTTTCCTGGAGCGCACCTGGCAGGTCAAGGAAGAGCACCACAATACAATCGTCAAGCAGCAGCGCAAGCTGGGTAACTCCGTGGACTGGGACCGCGAGCGTTTCACGATGGACGAGGGCCTGAGCAAGGCTGTGCGCAATGTCTTCGTTACCCTCTACGAGCGGGGCCTGATTTACAAGGGGCATTACCTAGTCAACTGGTGCCCCCGCTGCGGTACCGCGCTTGCCGATGACGAAGTTGAGCACACCGACACTGCGGGCGGCATGTACCACATCTGGTACGAGTTCGCAGATGGTCCTGCCCCCGACGGTTCCACCAAGATAGAGATTGCGACGACCCGGCCTGAGACCCTGCTCGGTGATACCGCCGTCGCTGTGAACCCGGAGGACGAGCGTTACAAGGCGATTGTCGGCAAGAAGCTCAAGCTGCCGCTGACCGGCCGCACGATTCCCCTCATCGCCGACTCCTACGTTGACAAGGAGTTCGGGACGGGTATGGTCAAGATTACGCCCGCCCACGACCCC
>CACYDQ010000188.1 GCA_902773215.1 uncultured Spirochaetaceae bacterium
ATGGAGTCAACTTGCCACAAGGAGGAAGGAAATGTTCCGTCAGATGACCTTGAACGCCATGCAGCTCAAGAGGCTTTCCGCCGCCGCTATCATCGCCGTCATCGCGCTTGTATCGACGGTGGCCAATGAGGTGTCGCTGTTCAACCAGCGGGGGGAGCCGGTGGCGTATATAGACACATACGATGAATACACGATTTACCTGTGGAGCGGGGAACCCGTCGCATACCTGACCGACTCAAGCGCGTACGGCTCGCTCGCTGTTTACGGCTTCAACGGAAAGCTGCTCGGCTGGTACGTGGACGGGGCCATATACGACCGGAACGGCGGTGTGTCTGGATTCACGAAAGGTTGCTGCCCGCTCTACGAACCCTACACGAAGTACGAGCCCTACAAGGGCTACAAACGCTATAAGCCATACAGGAGCTACCGCGAGTACGAGAGCTACCGGCCATACCTCCGCCGCCAGTGGGGGCAGGATTTGTCCCTGCTCCTCCGCACGGGAAGCAGGTAGGACGGGACGATGCACTTCACGGACGCAAAATCAATCCTGACCCCGCGGAGCATGAACATCTACCGCGGCTGCACCCACGGCTGCATCTACTGCGACGCGCGGAGCAGCTGCTACCAGTTCAAACACGCCTTCGAGGACATCGAGGTCAAGCGGAATGCGGCGGAGCTTCTGGAAGAGGCCCTGCGGAAAAAACGCCGCCACTGCATGATAGGAACCGGCTCTATGGGCGACCCCTACATCCCGGCGGAAAAGGAGCTGTGCCTCATGCGGCGATGCCTAGAGATAATCGACCGTCACGGTTTCGGGGTAACAGTCCAGACCAAATCTGACCTCGTGCTCCGCGACCTTGACATCCTTGCGCATATCAACCGCACGGCAAAAGCCGTCGTACAAATGACGCTCACCACGGCGGACGACGGGCTTTGCCGGATAATCGAACCGGGGGTATGCCCCACGAGCCGCCGCTTTGAGGTCCTGTGCGCATGCCGCGAAAAGGGAATCCCCACGGTTGTATGGTTCAGCCCGCTCCTGCCCTTCATAAACGACACCCCCGAAAACATAGACGGAATCATGGACTACTGCATCCGTGCGGGCGTCAAGGCAATCATCTGCTTCGGCATAGGGCTTACCCTGCGCGAAGGGAACCGCGAGTATTTCT
This sequence comes from uncultured Spirochaetaceae bacterium, assembly GCA_902773215.1. GTDB lineage: Bacteria > Spirochaetota > Spirochaetia > Treponematales > Treponemataceae > Treponema_D. The sequence continues at coordinate 1,170 of CACYDQ010000188.1, forward strand.
ATGCCGCGCTCGACAAGGCCGCCGCACGCGACAAGCGGTTCCTGGGGCTGAAGGACCGCTACATCAGAACGTACGGCAACAGCTACATCGTCTCCAGCCCTGACGACCGCGCTCTCATGTCGCGGCTTAGCCGGGCATGCCGCGAAAACGGCATCATGCTGGGAACGGACTCTGTATTCAAATGGATGGAGGAATTCCCCGAAGACCCGCTGCAGATGCAATTGTTTTAGCCGGGGACACTGCCGCCTGCGGGGACACTTGCGGAAACGCTGGGGAGCAGGTATACTGCTTGTATACGATACTATCGATGGATTACAGTGGAGGTAGGAAAATGACTCTCAATGAACGGGCAGAAAAGGCGGTGGAGCTCAAGACTTCCGGCGGCTACAACTGCTCACAGGCTGTGACGGCGGCGCTCGCGGATCAGACGGGGCTGTCCGGGGAGCAACTCAAGCAAGTCTCCGCCGGATTCTGTGCCGGGATGGGAAACCTTGAGGCAACCTGCGGCGCGCTTATCGGGGCAGGAATGATAGCAGGACTCAAGACGGAAGGAAAAGGGACGCTCAAAATTGTAAGAGAGATGCAGGAGAGCTTCCGCGACCGCTGCGGGGCCATCACCTGCAAGGACCTGAAGGCGGTCACTGACGGCAAGCCCCTCTGCCCCTGCGAGGAGTGCGTACGGAACGCCGTGCTCATCTACGGCGAGACGATGGGACTTCAGTAGGAGGGGGAAGTATTCATCCCCGTCAGCTCCTCGCACAGCGAATCCCACACCCGGACATTCTTGTTCTGACTCAGGCTGTATGTTGCCTTCGCCTTTCCTTTTTCCACGCAGGTTATTCTATAATCAAGGCCAAATGCTTTCCAGAAATAATAGAAGGTCAACGTCTCGGCAAAATCATCCTGCCAGTTCTTTGCGCCGTAAAGGGTACTGAACGGCGTTTTGGAAATATACCGAAGCAGCTCACTCGCCTTGGAAAAGGGGAGCTGTTTCCCAAAATAGTAGAAACTGAATTTGGGGAGGAGCTTGTTATCAAACTCCTTGACGGGATGATACATATCTTTCCAATACTTGTAATAAACAGAATCGGACCTCTGGCCTTCCTCAAAAGAATCTGCGTACGGCGTGACATGATTGATGTAATCATAGACATGAGCCGTTTCATGAGTCAGCACATGCAGAAAGGCTTTCCATTCCCTGCTGCATTCGACTTTGATTTTGTTCGCATCATCCGTCTTCGTAAAAATGCTGTTGTCCCTCAGCTCAAGCCATTCATCAAGGGTATACCGAAAAGTATCGATATTAAAATACACCGTGCAATACATTTTCTGATTTTCATCAAAGACAAAATCCGTTAATCCGCCATAGCGCATCCCTTCAACAAAATACACGGCATAGACATGTTCCAGAAAGCAGGCTTTAAGCTTCTCAGGGAGACAGGAGAAGTACTCCGTAAAAAAAAACTTTTCTGCGTCGGTCAGAACATGGTTTTTATATTCATAACAGTTGTCAAAATCCGAAAGAAAGCTTTTTGCGTTCCCCTCGAAGTCCCTGACCTTATCAAGAAGCTCAGATGAGAAACTCCCCCCGTAGAAAGCGGTCTGCTTATACGGAAGCTTCTTCAGTTCCTCAAAGGTATAGCAGAACACCTGAGAACAGAGCAGCATCAAAAAAAGCAAAAGACAGCTTCGTTTCATTTTGCTGTTCCTGCGGCTCATGTTACCTCCATCTGATTAAGCCTAATTCTACAACAAAGCAACAAAAAAAGAAAGTAAAGTAATAGTAAAACAGCCCACCCTTGACATATTCCTAGAAAGTAGATTGTTCCGCCTGTGGTACTGTTCAAAACAGCGACAATACTCCGCTCGAAACTATCGTTAAAACAGGTATTTCGCTTTGCCCTTCTTGACCATTGCGATGACATCTGCCCCCTTCTCCTTTATTGTCACGGTGTGGTCGAAAACCTGAGCACAGAGCTCCGTTTTTTTCCAAACAGCCTTGATTTTTCATGCTTTATGCTGTTTTCCAGTCTGCGAAGTATGAGTCATTTTTGCTTCTCCACAAGTGCCCCTGAACGTATGCTCTTTAGATAGTCTCTCCAAAAATATAGTTTCCTTTACCGACGGTTTTACGTGTGCCGCCGATGATGACTTCTGTTTCAACAGGAGTTTCAATTTCATAGCGGATGCCTGTATCTGTATATTTCCAGAATGAGCGGATTCTTCCGTGAACCGTATCGAGCACGGCAGAAAGGCTGTTCAATCGTTTATCCGGGTGAGGTTCTATGCGTGCTTTTGCAAAGCCCGGTGCGGCAGGTTTGATTCCGCATGCAACGCCGAAAACCCAGTCTGCAACAGAAGCATAGGCGTAGTGGTTGTACGAGTTCATGTCATCATCCCAGAAAGTCCCGTCCGGCTTTATTCCATCCCAGTGCTCCCAGACTGTTGTTGCTCCCTTGGAAACAGAATAGAGCCAGCCCGGATATTCTTTCCTTAAGAGCAGCGACCACGCAATATCCGAATGTCCGTAACGGCTCAGTTCATGAAGAAGATACGGGGTTCCAAGTAATCCTGTCTGAAGCTTCATTCCGCAATCCCGTATCTGCTGTGCGAGAGAATCAGCAAGAGCCTCTGGGGTTTCCGAAAGATTAAAATGCAGTGTAAGAACTTTTTCGGTCTGAGTATTCAGCCTGTTCGCAAAAGTTTTTGTGTATGCTTTTTTTATCCGTTCGTACAGTTTTTCGTATTCGCTTACATCCTGTCTTAAAAGCTTTCCGACTCTGATTACGATATGTACGGAATTTGCATAAAAGGCACTGCACACAAGATCATCGTTACTGTAGCCGCGTTTGGAAAGTTCGATCGTTGGCGGCACATATCCTTCGGGATGGTCAAGGGCAAGCCAGTCACCATAGGTCCAGCAGCCGGTAAATAAATCAGGAGTTTTGGAAACGGTCGGGATATAGGCAATCCACTTTTTCATTGCATCGTACATGTCCGAAACAAAACTGATGTCGCCGTATGTTTCGTAAAGCTGCCA
>CACYDQ010000189.1 GCA_902773215.1 uncultured Spirochaetaceae bacterium
GACGAAGGCACCGAAGTCCATAATCCTCTTGACCGTTCCCTGATAGACAGTCCCGGGCTCCGGATCTTCGCAGATAGCCTTGACGGCTCCCTTCGCGTCATCGGCGGCCTTGCCAGTCTTGCCGTAAATCGTAACGGTTCCGTCGTCGTCCGTGTTGATCGTGACACCGAACTGGGCACAGAGGGCCTTGACGTTCTTTCCGCCGGGTCCGATGAGGGCACCAATCTTGTCCACCGGAATCTTCAGGCTGACAATCTTGGGGGCGTAGGTCGAGACAGGCTGCGGCTTGTTGATGCACTTCTCCATGATGTCCAGGATGTGGTTGCGTCCGCGCCTGGCCTGCTCAAGGGCCTTCTTCATGATTTCCATGGAAACACCGGCAATCTTGATGTCCATCTGGAAACCGGTGATTCCGTCGCGGGTTCCGGCAACCTTGAAGTCCATGTCGCCGAGGTGATCCTCCTCGCCGAGGATGTCGCTCAGGATGGCGTACTTCTTGTACTGGGGACCGTCGGTAATCAGACCCATCGCGATACCGGCGACCATCTTCTTCATCGGGACTCCGGCAGCAAGGAGGGAAAGACAGCCACCACAAGTGGAAGCCTGTGATGAAGAACCGTTGGACTCCATAATCTCGGAGACAACGCGGATTGTATAGGGGAACTCCTCCCTGCTCGGAACCATCGGGGCAAGGGAGCGGCGGGCAAGGTTGCCGTGGCCGATCTCGCGGCGGCCGGTCGTAAGCTTTCCGACCTCGCCGACAGAATAGGGCGGGAAGTTGTAGTGCAGGATGAAGTGCTCGCTCCTGTTTCCCTCTATGTCGTCGAACTCCTGCTCGTCCATCGCGGTTCCGAGCGTCGTGACGGCCAGGGACTGGGTCTCACCGCGGGTGAACAATGCGCTTCCGTGCGGCCGGGGCAGGACGTTGACCTCGCAGGTTATCGGACGGATGTCCTCCGTGCCGCGTCCGTCAATGCGGAGGCCCTTCTCAAGGATGCTTGAGCGCAGGAGCCGGTACTGTATGTCATCGAAGAGCTTGGAATAGAGGTTCGCCTGGACGGGGTCGGCAAGCTGCTCGGCGTAGTTCGCCGCAATCTGCTTCTTGACGGCCTCGACGGCATTGCCACGGGCGAGCTTGCCTTTCTGGAAGCAGGCCTGCTGCATGAGCGGGGTCGCCTCCGCCTCAATCTTGTCGGCGTTCTCAAGCTTGACGTCGAGCGGGGCGAGCGGCAGCTTCTCCTTGCCGGCGAGCTTCTGGAGCTCTTCCTGAAGAAGACACATGTCGCGGATGAAATCCTGGGCCTTTGCGAGAGCACCGAGCATCACGTCCTCGGTAGCCTCATTGGCACCGCCCTCGACCATCGTGAAGCCGTCTTTCGTACCGGCGACGACAATCTCCAAGGCAGCCTTCTTGAGCTGATCGTATGTCGGGTTAAGCACATAATCGCCGTCTATGTATGCGACGCGGACACCGGCGACAGGCCCGTGGAAGGGGATGTCGCTTATCGTAACCGCAGCGGAGGCGGCGATGACAGCCAAAATATCCGGCGGGTTCACACCGTCGGCAGACACACAGGTGGGAACAATCTGAATCTCGCGTCCGAAGCTCGGCTCAAAGAGCGGCCTCATGGGGCGGTCAATCAGGCGGCTGACAAGGATTTCCTTGTCCTTCGGCCTTCCTTCCCTCTTGACGAAGCCACCGGGAATCTTTCCCGCGGCATAGAATTTCTCATTGTAGTCAACGGTGACGGGAACGAAGTCCATTCCCTCGGTGACAGAACTTGACGCACAGACCGTCGCTATGACGACCGTCCCGCCGAACTGGGCGTAGACGCAACCATTGGCCTGCTTGCCGATTTTGCCGGTCTCAAGGATAAGCTCCCCGTTTCCGATTTTCTTTGTTACTCTCTGTACCATTCTTTCCTTTCTTTCCTTTCTTTCTTCGTTCTTTCTGAAAACATAAAGGCAGCAAGAAGCAAAAGAGCTTCCTGCCGCCTCAAAAATCTGAGAAACTACTTACGGAGCCCAAGATCCTTAATCAGCTGGCGGTAAGCGTCGAGGTCCTTCCTCTGGTAGTACCTCATCAGCCTCCTGCGCTGACCGACATCCTTAAGGAGGGCACGCTTGGCCGTCGCATCCTTGGGGAACCTCTTGGAATGCTCGGTAAGCTGCTTGATCCTCTCGGTAAGGAGGGCAATCTGAACCTTGGTGTTGCCCGTGTCCTTGTCGTTTGCCCCGAACTTGCTGATGATTGAGGCTGAATTCTCTTTTGTAAGTGCCATAACTTACTCCTTTAGATAATATATTACCATGC
>CACYDQ010000190.1 GCA_902773215.1 uncultured Spirochaetaceae bacterium
CTATGTTCGGGATAAAGACAAGATTGATGAGGCTGCTCGCGGGGCCGGTCTACCGCCTGCAGTTCGCCCCGACCGGAAGGAAGCCGCTCGAGGCCCTTCCCCTCCAGAGGAAGCTGCGCCTGGACATCCCTACCTATGACGGCTACGGGCAGCTCGTGCACCCGGACATCTTCTTTGACGGCACGATCGGGAAGTATGTCCTGTCGTTCACGCCCTATCCCTTCAACGATGACAGCCACGAGAATCCCTGCATCGCCCTGTCCGACGACGGCATCCGCTTCTATGAGGAGCGGCCCGGGCTGAACCCCCTCGCCCGCCCGCCGGAGAAGGACCACAACGACGACCCGGACATCTCGCTGCACGGGGGCGTGTACAGCCTGGTCTACCTTGAGACCGTCCGCCCCGACTACCAGAACGTCGTCGCCCTGCAGAGCAGGGACCGCCTGTCATGGGAGCGCAAAGTCCTCTACCGGCAGAATCTTGCGGGGACGGGCGACATCATCCTCTCTCCCGCCGTGGTATGGGAGGGGGAGTCCTGCCGCTGCTTCTTCGTCATGGGAAACTACGGGAAGGGGCACCGCATCCTCGCCACCAGGGCGGAGGGGGGCCTTGAGGGGCTGGATTTTTCCGGGGCGGAGCCGGTACAGGTCCCGGGCATCCCGGAAGGGCTCATGCCCTGGCACCTGGATCTGTTCCCGGACGGGGAGGGGGGCTGGGTCATGCTGCTCTGCCTGGTCGCCCCCAACGAGGACGGCAAGGGCGGCCGCTACTTCCTGCACGTCGCCCGGAGCCGGGACCTTGCGGAATGGAGGCTCTGCCCCGCCCCCGTGCTGACGAACTGCTACCGCTCGTCGGGCTTCGTCAGGGACGGAATCCTCTACATCTACTTTTCGTCCAACTTCTGGGGGGATGAGTGGCGGACGGGATTGTTCAAGGTTACCCTGCAAAGCTTCCCGTGACATTCCGCCGCAGCTGTGCTATAATGAGAGAATGATTCGTTTCCGGGTCCTGTTGCTGTTTGCCTGTGTCCTCGCGATTTGTGCCCTGCATGCCCTTCCTGCCCGGGCGGATGTGGCCGAGCCGAAAATCGTCAGGGTGGGCTACTACGAGAACGAGGTCTTCCAGGAGGGGGCCTGGTTCGGGGCCTACAAGAGCGGCTACGCCTACGAGTATTACCGGAAAATCTCGGAGTACACGGGCTGGCAGTATGACTACGTGTACGGCAGCTTCGGGGAACTGTATGACATGTTCCTGGACGGCGAGATAGACCTTCTGGCGGGGCTGGCGTGGAAGCAGGAGCGGGAAGGGCAGATGTTCTACCCGGAGTTCCCGATGGGGAACGAGACCTACAGCCTGCTCAAGCACGATGACGATGCGGACATCACCGCCGTCTACACCAGCATGGACGGCAAAAGCATCGGCGTGCTGAACAGTGCGATGGTAGAGGTCCTGCTCAAATTCCTGAACGTCCACCACGTGAACGCCGAGGTCATCACCTTTGACGATTACGACGAGCTGTTCGCAGCGTTCGACTCCCACCAGATAGACCTGCTGGCGGCGGAGGGCGACGGGGCATACGGGCGTGACCATGCGGAGCTCCTCTGCCTGTTCGGGACCTCCGACTACTACCTCTGCGTCAGCGCGGACAGGCCCGACATCCTTGAGGAGCTGGACGAGGCGCAGATGCTCCTGTTCAGCGACGACCCGAATTTCATAAACTCGCTCAGGAACAAGTACTACCCGGTCAGCGTCTCCAGCCGCTCGTTCTCGCCTGCGGAGAAGCGCTGGCTGGATATGCACAAGAAGCTGCGGATAGGTTACCTGAAGAATTACCTTCCCTTCTGCGCCACTGCCTCCGACGGTTCCGCGACCGGCCTGGTCAAGGACGTTGTCCAGGAAATCCTTGGCGACCTGGGGATAGAGGATGTCTCCGTGGAGTTCACCGGCTACGAGGGGAGCGACAAGATGATCTCCGCCCTGGCGGAGGAGAAGGTGGACGCAATCTTCCCGGTCGGCGGCGACCTCTACCTCTTCGAGGAGAGCGGCATCTACCAGTCCAAGGCTGTCCTGACCTCGTTCACCGAGCTGGTCTACAAGAACCTGCCGACAGGCCCGGACGGGACGGGCCTGGACCCTAGGGCGAGCCACTTCGCCGTCAACAGGAACAACAACATGCAGCTCTATTACATAGAGAAGGAGTACCCCGACGCGCAGATAAGCCTGTACCCCTCCATCGAGGACTGCCTGACCGCCGTCCTCTCCGGGGACGTGCACTGCACGACGATAAACGCATTCCGGAGCGACATCCTCAAGAACCGCAAGTACCGGAGCCTGTCATCCCGGCAGGGCTATATGCTCGCCGAGAGCTGCTTCGGGGTCAGGATAGGCAACGAGGGCCTGCTCCACCTGCTGAACCGGGGGGTGAGCGCGGTAGGAACGGAGTTCCCCCGGAACCTCGCCTTCCGCTATGGCGAGAGCCTGTATGTCTACACCGCCGAGGACTTCACGCGCGACCACATGGGGACCTTCGTCGTCCTCCTCCTCCTCGTGTCCGCGATCATAATCTACCTTCTCTTCAGGGAGTCCGTGCTTTCCCGGAAGGCGCTCGCCGCCGCGGAGAAGGCGAACCTGTCCAAGACGACCTTCCTGAACAGCATGTCGCACGACATCCGCACCCCGATGAACGCCATCGTCGGCTTTACCACGCTCGCCTCATCCCACCTGGACGACCGGAAGCTCGTCGGCGAGTATCTGGACCGGATTTCGGTCTCCAGCCAGCACCTGCTCTCCCTGCTGAACGACGTGCTCGACATGAGCCGCATTGAGAGCGGGAACGTCAGCCTCAGCGAGGGCGAGCTGAACCTGAGGACGCTCGTCGAGGACATAAAGACGATTATCAACGCGGACATAAGCGCCAGGAAGCAGGAGCTCAGCGTCATGCAGTCGATCGCCCATGAGAACGTGATCGGAGACAAGCTCAGGCTCAACCAGGTGCTGCTGAACATCATCAGCAACGCGATGAAATACACCCCCGAGGGGGGCCGGATAGAGGTCTGCGTCAGGGAGCTCGGGAGCCCCGTCCATTCCGTCGCGGACTACCAGTTCCGCGTCACGGACAACGGCATCGGGATGAGCGCGGAGTTCCAGAAAATCGTCTTCGAGGCCTTTACCCGCGAGAGCACGACCACCGTCAACAGGATACAGGGCACCGGCCTGGGCATGGCGATAACCAAGAAAATCGTGGACATGATGGGCGGGACCATCTCCGTCCAGAGCACGCAGGGGGTGGGGTCGGAGTTCACCGTCGTCGTTCCCCTGCAGATTTCTGACAGCCCTGCCGCCCTGCCCGAGCCTGCCAAGAAGGAGGACGGCGGGGATGCCAAGGATGTCTTTGAGGGCAAGAGAATCCTGCTCGCCGAGGACACCGAGACCAACCAGATGATTGCGGAGGCCATACTGACGGGAGCGGGGCTCGGGGTGGAGATAGCGGGCGACGGGGCCATCGCGCTCGAGATGATGGAGTCCCGGCCCGCGGGCTACTACGACCTCATACTGATGGACATCCAGATGCCCAACATGGACGGCTACGAAGCCACCCGCAGGATCCGCGCGCTGGATGACCCCGCGAAGGCGGGCATTCCCATCATCGCGCTGACCGCCAACGCCTTCGGCGAGGACAGGGCCAAGGCGTTCGACGCGGGCATGAACGAGCACCTCGCCAAGCCCTACGACATCCCCAAGGTCATGGCGATGCTCAGGAGATTCCTCTAGGCTCAGGCCTTGTCCGCCCCGTTCCGTCCCTTGCCCAGCGCACGTATCCGCTCCAGGAGGGGCGGGTGGTTGTATTTGAACACGCAGTATATCTTGGGCGGGGTCAGCTCGCTCAGGTTCTCCTTGTGCAGCTTTATGAGGGCGGTGACCAGGCTCCGGCTCCTCCCGCAGGTCTCGGCGGAGAACGCGTCGGCCTGGAATTCGTCGCGGCGGCTGAAGAAGTTGGACACGAGCGAGAGCAGGGGCGAGAAGGGGCCCGCGACCAGGCCGCAGAGGAAGAGCCCGATGAAGTGGATGTAGGGCAGGACGCTCTCGGTCCGCTTTGCCCCGTCCAGCACGACGGAGGTTTCCGCCTCGAATCCGAAGGACGAATACAATGACGGCATCTTCACCAGCACGCTGACCGCGAGGAGGGAGAGCACGATGAGGGGAATCGTCGCGAAGAGGCGGCGGATGATGTGGGAGAGCTTGTAGTGCCCCAGCTCGTGGGCAAGGAC
>CACYDQ010000191.1 GCA_902773215.1 uncultured Spirochaetaceae bacterium
AAAAGGAAATCTAGCGGAATAGGAGAAACAGTATATGAACAGCATGACAGGATACGGCTACAAGGAGGCCGTCATAGGCAGCACGGAGATAAGCGTTGAATTCCGCAGTGTCAATTCCCGCTTCTTGGATCTGAGCGTCAGCATGCCTCCGTATATGAACCCGCTTGAGCTGGACATCCGCAAGCGGATTTGCGAGAAGGTGACGCGGGGCAAACTGGACCTTACGATACGGCTTCACGAGAACGAGTCCGGGACTGTCGTCACTGCGGACACCGGGGCCGCCGTCAGCTACCGGGATGCGATAGCGAAAGTCGCTTCCGCCCTGGGAATGCCGGCCGAAGGCATACCTCTTTCGCTCATAATAGCTCAGGAAGGAGTTCTGAGCGTGAGCCACAAATACGATCCCAATCTGTACTGGAAAAAAATTGAGCCGGTGTTCGAGGATGCCTTTGCCCAGTACCTTGCCTCGCGGGAGCGGGAGGGCGGCAAGCTTAAGGAAGACCTGCTTGCCAAGCTGGACACACTGGACTCCTGTGCCGCCTCGCTCCGCGAGTTCCAGCCGGAGATGGAAAGCCGCTTCAAGGAAATCATCACTGCGAAATTCACGGAGCTGGTCGGCGACAGGATAGACGAGAACAAAATCCTGGAAGAGACTGCCGCCATGCTGATCAAGTATACGGTGAACGAGGAGATAGTCAGGCTGTCCAGCCACCTGGAGGCACTTCGCCACGAGATAGACACGAACCCGGTTCCCGGCAAGCGGATAGACTTCTTCTGCCAGGAGGCCAACCGCGAGGTCAACACCATCGGGAGCAAGAACCAGTTCGCAAAAATCAGCCAGATTGTCGTCACGGCCAAGGACGCTCTTGAGAACATCCGCGAGCAGGCGAAGAACGTGGAGTGACGTCAGCTGAAAGAGCGCCTGTCTGCCCGGAATATCAGAACGGAATGCCGTGGCTTCCGGCCCGGTTTGACTTGATTTCGCTGCGGAGCTTCTTTGCTTTGAGCCGCCTCTCTTTGGCAGCCCTGCTGGGCTTGGTCTTCTTGCGGCGGGGGGATATGCGGGCTGCCTGGATGATTTTTCCTTCCAGGCGGCTGAACGCGATGCCCCTGTTGAGGGCTTGGTCGCGCTCGTCATCGACCGAGATGGAGATGCAGCCGTCCTTGTTTATGATGGAATCGAGCTTGAGCCGTGCGGCCCCAAGCTCCTGTTCGCTGAGCCCTTTGATGAGGTCAAAGGGAAGCTCCGCATGGACTTTTGTGCTTACCTTGTTGACGTTCTGGCCGCCCTTGCCGCCTGAGCGGGCAAAGGACAGCCGGGTGTTCTCAAGGATTGACTTTCTGAGAGCGGGAAGGTCCATGCGAAGCCCTTTTGTGAAACGTTACGCTATCTTGTAAATCCAGCCGTCGGGAGCCTTCTCGTCGCCCATCTGGATTCCCGTCAGGGTCTCGCGTAGCTTGCCCAGGACGGGGCCGATCTTGTCCATGCCGGAGGGCAGGTCGATGTTCGTCCCGTGGTCAACGATGCGCCCGATCGGGGAGATGACGGCTGCCGTTCCGCAGAGGCCGCACTCCTGGAAGTCCTTGAGCTCGTCCTTGTGAATCTTCCGCTCCTCCACCTCGATGTGCAGGTAATCCTTTGCGACCTGCACGAGCGAGCGGCGGGTGATGGAAGGCAGGATGGAGTTGGACTTTGGCGTGACCAGCTTGCCGTCCTTGGTGACGAAGAGGATGTTCGCCCCTCCGGTTTCTTCTATATACGTATGGCTTGCCGGATCCAGGTACATGTTCTCGGCAAAGCCTGCCCGGTGCGCGTCCATGATGTTGTGCAGGCTCATCGCGTAGTTGAGGCCGGCCTTGATGTCGCCCGTCCCGTGGGGGGCGGCGCGGTCCAGGTCGGACAGGCGGACTGTGATGGGCTTGACCCCGCCCTTGAAGTAGGGGCCGACCGGGGTGACGAGGATGCGGAACTGGTATTCGGCGGCGGGCTTTACGCCAATGACGGAACTGGAGCCGAACATGTAGGGCCTGATGTAGAGCGTCGCGCCGGAACCGTAGGGCGGAACCCAGTCAAGGTTGGCCTTTACCGTGTCCAGGACTGCCTTGACCCAGCGGTCCTCCGGGAATACCGGCATTTCGAGCCTCTGGCAGGAATCCTTCATCCTGGCGGCGTTCAGGTCAGGGCGGAAGGTAACGATGCTTCCGTCCTTCGTCGTGTAGGCCTTCAGGCCCTCAAAGCAGGTCTGGGCATACTGCAGGACACCGGCGCACTCTGAGATCGTGATGCTGTGGTCGCTTGTCAGCTGACCCTCATCCCATGAACCGTCCTTCCAGTTGGACACGAAGCTTTTGTTCGTTTCCATGTAACCGAAAGGCAGGTTTCCCCAATCTAAATCTTTCTTTGCCATGTCGTTTACCTCTATTGAAGTCACTTTACCACTATTGCACGAATATTGCAAGCGAGCGGCTCCGCTACATGACTTTTTCTGCTTTTTGTGCTATACTTGGACGTGCAGGGTGGCAGAAAAAGCTCCTTTCCCAATCCTTCTGCCGACCTCCGTATAGACCGCCACAATTTCAGGACAAGCCTGGTTACAAAACGAAACAAGACAGATTACAAGATGAAACTAGCCTAGTTACAGCTTGTAATTAGCCTTGTTCCAAGCCAATGACAAGCGTGCGGAGAGCCTTTTGCAGTTTTGCGAAGTCTTTCATGCAGTCGTGCGCAAGACTGCCGCAATCACCTGAAGGGCGGCCCGTTCTGTTTGTAACCATACCGCTGTAAATTACTTTAAGGGAATATAGGGGGCTTAAAACAGTCCTCTAGCGGAGGCGATATATGGCGAAAAAATCAGGAAGCGGCTCAAGCAGCAGTTCAAGCAGTACCAGCAACAGTTCAAGCAATAGCTCAGGCAGCTCCAGCAGCAACTCCAACAATAGTTCAAGCAGTTCAAGCAGCTCCAGCAGCAGTTCAAGTAGCTCAGGCAGTTCCGGCAGCAACTCGGGCAGTGGTTCCGGCAGTGGCAGCGGCTCGGGAGGCGGGTACACAGGAATTAAACAAGAAGGCAATACCGTAATCCGCTATGAGAACGGCGAGGAAATAGCCAGACAACAGCTCGGCGGTTCCAACGGCAGTTCTGACAGCAGCTCCGGCAGCAGCTCCGGCAGCGGCAGTTCAGGAAGCGGGAGCGGCTCCAGCGGGGGCTCCGGGGACGGGGGCAGGAGTGCGAGAGTCAGTTCCATACGGGAAGCTTGCCGGTCCATCCGCACGGCGGTAAGCAGCCTCGTCAGCGAGGTCCGGCAGAGCATCTCCAACTGCCGTGACAATTTGTCAACGGCATGCTCACAGGCCGCAGACAGCATAAAGGCAGTCACAAAGACC
>CACYDQ010000192.1 GCA_902773215.1 uncultured Spirochaetaceae bacterium
CTCGTCAAGGAGGACGAGCTTTCCGATGCCGCCCCGCTGTCCGTGTACAAGGACGACGGCGGCAAGCTCCGCGAGCAGGAGCGGGACGTCGCCAAGTTCTGGAGGGACGGCAGGATACGGATATGCCTGTACGGTTTGGAAAACCAGACGGACATAGACGCTGACATGCCGCTCAGGATTATCAGCTACGACGGGGCGGGATACCGGTCGCAGCTGCTCGCCGACAGCGACAACAAGGACGAGGGCGGGCAAAGGCTGCGCTACCCCGTGGTGACGCTCGTCCTCTACTTCGGCGAGGAGCGGTGGAACAGGAACAGACGGCTTCTGGACCGCCTGACCGTGCCGGAGGAGCTGAGGCCTTACGTGAGCGACTACCGGATAAACGTGTTCGAGATAGCCTGGCTTGAGCCGGAGGACGTAGCCAAGTTCAGGAGCGACTTCAGGATTGTGGCTGACTACTTCGTGCGGATGCGGAAAGACAAGACGTACGAGCCTTCGCGGGAGACAATCCGTCACGTGCACGAAGTCCTCCAGCTGATGGCCGTGCTGACGAAGGACAGGAGTTTTGCGGATATACAGATACCGCCTGACCTGGCGGAAGGAGATGAGAATATGGGTGGAATTTTTGAAAACTGGTGGAACGATGGCAGAGCAGAAGGTCTGGCTACCGGCAGGGCAGAAGGCCTGGCTACCGGCAGGGCAGAAGGTCTGGCTACCGGCAGGGCGGAAGGTCTGAGGAACCTCATCGCCAACACGGGGATGAGTCAGGATCAGGCGATGGCAGCCCTGGGCATCCCGGAGGACGAGCGCGACAAGTACGCCGCCATGCTGTCGTCCTAGCCCCGGCAGCGACGGGAACGTATAACCTTGAACTGAGCCGCCCGGTTGCGGGGCGTGACACTGGGCGTTCCGAGGCAACGTTACATCATTTCCGGCACAACGTTGAAACATTTCTGTTTGCGTACGTATTTTTTTTCGTTTACGTACGTATTTCTTTCCGTTTACGTACGTAAACAGTTTTGTTTTCACGTGTAAAAATCTTTTTTTCTGGAATTTCCCCGACGTTCTCCCGAAACGCACTAAAATTCCGTGCGTTGTACTCTAATCTACCCCCGTTGCCTTTTTGGGCAAGCCGTGTTAGTATAAGCAAAGAACGACCGAGAGAGGGCGAGAAAAAAAGTGAAAGAATTTGCCGGAAAACAGGCAAAAGTACTTGACAAAGAAAAAAATCTCTCATAATCGCATATCGCCCCCACTATGCCCTGCGGGCTCGCAGGGGCGGACAGCCAGACCGGGCGGCGTTGGCGGCGTAGCAAAGCTTTCATCCACACGACTTTTTTCCTCACAAACAGCCCCCACCGGGCACGCATTGCCGTGCCTGGCGGGGATTTTCGCATATAAGGAGCTGGCATGACACAAGCAGAAGAACTGGAAAAACGTGCGGCTGATTTTACGGCCGCATTTGATTCGCTCAAAAAGGCGGCGGGCGGAACAAAGGAATTCCTTTCCGCGCAGGAAGCAGAGTTCAAAAAACAGCTCCTTGGCTCGGAAAAGGACGTGCAGGAATACAGGGAATATCTTTCCCACTTTTCTGACCTGCCCGCCATCCATGGCAACAACAAGGCAAAATACCAGCGCTATCTTGCGCAGGACGCAGATGCCTTTGACTATAAGCAGCTGCTCTTCATCCAGTATATGGAGCGCAACGCCTACTACCACGGAGGTGAGGCTGTCCATGCAGGAGTCAACTACAGCTACCGCAAGCTCCGCTGCGTCCAGTATCGTGTACTCGTCGAAGTTGTTCAGCTTGGACTGGATGCGGTCGCGTACAACAGGAAGAATTCCTGTGATGTAGGCAAGGGCAATTGCCGGGCGCAGGGTGTTGCTCTTGAACAGGCCGCTCAGGAAACTCAGGTACTGGTCGAAGAGCTGCTGGCTGACGCTTTCCCGCACGAGCACATCGTATTCATCTATGATGATGAATTTCTCCCCTTTCTGGGAGTAGACTTTGAGGATGCACTTTCCGACAGTATCGCTCTCGGTAAAAGCAACATCCGGGAACTGTTCGGAAAACTCTGCCTGTATGCTGTCCTGCAGCTCGTCAAGGAGCTTGTCCTCGTCCAGTACATTCCTGTACTCGCTGTTCATGTCAATCTGAATCACGTTCAGCTTGTTCAGGTTGGACTCAAAACTCTTGTCGCCGCTTATCTTGAATGGGGCAAAGAGGGCGCGGGAGTCGCAGCCCTTGGAGTAGTAGGCGGACAGCATGTTGCCCGCTATCGTCTTGCCGAAGCGGCGGGGACGCGACACGCAAACGTAGGTGTTGTCAACCTCCATGAAGCCGTTCAGCACGCTGATCATCATCGTCTTGTCCACGTAGATTTCCCGCTTGGTCGTCCTTGTGAAGTTCTCGTTGTTCGGGTTCAGGTAGATTCCCATGCCGCTGTCCTCCTGCGGACAGTATAGCATGGATGCGAGGAACTGTACTAAGGAAGGAAAACCTTTCCAACCCGTAGCCCCCCTACCTGCAAACACTGCTTGCCCTCGCGAGCGGGAGACAGCAAGGTGTTGGGGGTGAAGGCTTGCATTTGCCCGGCACAGCTGAGACTAGGGAAAACAGCAAGAAAAATGCTACAAATAGCAAAAATTTGCTAATCACTTTTGAATTTTCACTTTATATTATTCCCGCAAAATTGCAGAATCAAAAGGAGTATCCCAAGGAGGACAAAGTATGTGCATGCGTTTTGAACTGACCCCGGAACAGCGGCAGGAAAGGTTGCGCCAGATTGAGGCAAAGCTGCAGCGCCGTCTGCGGCATCCCCGGCCGAAAGGCCCGGCTTTGCGCAATTATCTTGATGATGAGGATGAGCCGCCGCATGACGAACTGAAGTATGACGACAAGGGCTTTTGCATAGAGAACGGCAGTCTGCGCCGCTATAACGGCGATGATGGTGCCGTCTGCATCCCGGACGGCGTGACGGAAATCGGCAGCCATGCGTTCAGTTACTGCACGGCCCTTGCGTCGGTCACTATCCCCGACAGCGTGGCGAAAATCGGTTACAATGCATTCGAAGGCTGCGCGTCGCTCAAGTCTGTCACCATCCCGGAGGGCGTGACGGAAATCGGGTCCGGTGCGTTCCTCGGCTGCCTTGCGCTCGCATCGGCCAGCATCCCGGCGAGCGTGAGCAGCATCGGCAACGGTGCGTTCATCGTCTGCAAGTCGCTCACGGAAATCCGCTACGAAGGCAGCACGGAGCAGTGGAAAGCCGTGGAAAAGGGCGGGGACCTGAATGCCGGAGGCCTGGCAGAGCAGGTACGCTGCACGGACGGCAACGCGGAACTGGAATAAGGAGGAATTATGATTTTTGAGAAACTGCCAAAGGCACAGCCGAACGACAGGGAGCATCTTTTTGCCGTCGCGGATTGTATGACCAAGTTGTCTAAAAAAGCCAGGCGGGAGGGAATCCTTGCATTGGAAGAGGTGATTGACGATGACGATTTCCTGCCGCCCAGCTGCGGGAAACTGGAGGATTTCCTTTTCAGGCAGATTGTGCGGATAATGGTTGACGGCTGTGACGCGGAGCTTATTGTCGAGTTCTCAAAGAACTATATCTTGTCGATTGACGAAAGCGAGCCGGCACTGCTCGCACTTATGCTTGGGGCAAGGGCTGTCCTCGCCATTCAGGAAGGCTACAACCCGCGCATCCTGGTCATGATGCTTGCTTCCATGATGGGGCACCCGCTCTGCGAAGCATACATCGAGACCCGGCTTACAGAAGACTTGTAAGGACGGAGCACCATGAAGCTGTATGACAAACGGCCACGATTCGTTCCCTGCACCAAGCCGGATGATAAAGCGCATCTTTTTGCCGTGGCGGACCTCATGGCGTATATGTGCGGAGCCTCATGCCGGTACGGGGCAGCCGTTTCTGCTGCAAGCGGCAAAGACAGGCACAGCTTCATCAGCCTGCTCTTGCTCGAGGCGTTTCTTGACGGAGGGAGGCTCAATCTGGCGGAAGATGAGGATGCCCTTACGGAAACGGATCGATTCCTTTTCTCCCGGCTCCTCAGGATGCTCACCTGCGGGAACAACGAAAATGAGCTGATCGATTTTGCCCGCTGTTACCTGGCTTCCCTGGAGCCTTCCGTACAGATGACGCTCCCGCTGCTCGTCGGGGCTGAAGCCATTGTTGCCATGAAAACGGCGGAGCTTTCATATTCCGTCAATCCGTATACGTATATGGCGTACTATCTTGGCGGCATAATGGGGCACCCGTTCACGGAAGAGTACATTCAGGATTTTAGGGACGGTGCTTTCTCTGGCGGCGATGACTACTGCAAGCGCGTCAATGAGCAGTTCCCCGAAACGGAGCTGCTGCGGAAGGAGAGGCTCGCACAGCTTGAAAAGGAACGGCGGAGAAAGACTGTCAATTGGATTTCTGATGCGCAGGCTTATCCGGGCGGCGAGGCTTCTGAGTCCTACAACACTATCGAGCCGTTTTCCGTGCAGGACGAAAAGACAGGCGGAACAGTGTGCTTTACCGACCTTGAGAAGCTGAGCGATGCAGAGATGGAGCTGCTGATGAAAAAACTGGGCAGCAAGGACATTGCGATGGCACTCTCGCCCAAAAACGTGCTC
>CACYDQ010000193.1 GCA_902773215.1 uncultured Spirochaetaceae bacterium
ACAACGTCGTTGACGGCAAGGTCACCGAGGAGAACGTGAAATGAGCAGCATGAAGGAAGGAAAGGTCATCCTCAAGGCGGAGGATCTTGACGGATACTTGGATAAGTCCGACCAGAATGATTTGGATCGCATCCAGGACATGTACCGGGAGACGCTCGGGCACTTTAACCCGGTCAACAAGGATGCGATCGTCAAAAGTTTTGACGAGATGGGGCATGCGATGCAGGACATCTGTGCCAAGCATCCCAACATCAAGGTCTACTCCTTCGTTACCGAGCAGGGGGCTCATGCGGAGGCGAGCCGGGTCATCGCCAAGTTGCGTGACGTACAGACCGACCACTCGGAGTTCCTCTACTACAGCCAGCGGGCCTACGAGATGCTCTTCCGCCTTGCCTACATTGAGAAGAATACGGACAAGACGGGGCACATCATCGTCAAGACCCCGGTCACCGACCCGGTGCAGAATTATGCCGTCCACAAGATTCCCGACATTGACAGCAAAATCGAGAACTCCGTCATGTGCGTCATGCTGCGCGGGGCCCTGCTCCCGAGCATGATTGTCTCCAAGGAAATAGAGGAGTACTCGTCCACGGGCTACGTCACCCCCTTCGCCCTGTTCAAGATAAACCGCGACGATTCCCGCCACGAGAACGACATGCAGTACATTCTGGACTTGGGCAAGTCTTACTTCAACTTTGACGAGCTGGACGGCAAGGATTTGATTTTTGCCGACCCGATGAATGCGACGGGGGGCTCGCTGGTTACGGTCGTCAAATACCTGATGCAGCAGGGAGTCAAGCCCAAGAGCATTCGCTTCTTCAACGTGATCTCAGCCCTCAAGGGAAGCCTCCGTGTAACGCGGGCTTTGGAGAACTGCTCATGCTACACCCTCTGGATGGACCCCGTGCTGAACGCCAAGGCCTACATCATGCCGGGACTCGGGGATGCGGGCGACCGGCTGAACGGCACGGACACAAAGGACATGCCGCGGAACATCATCCAGCTGATAGCGGACTACGGGGCGGATATTGCGGGCCTGTACCGGTCCCAGCTGCGCAAAATCGAACAGACCGTCCTTGGCACGATGTAATTTGCTGGGGGCGGGGGCAGTTCCCGCAGCGGCCATCCTTGCCCTGTTCTTGCTTTCTGGTTCTTTTTTCTCCTGCGCTTCCTCCGAGATTGCGGTTCCCTTCGAGAAGGAAGCCCGGCAGAATAATGCTGCCGTCCTTGCCTATCAGGAGGGTCAGCGGCTGGAAGGAGAGGGCAAGTATGCAGAAGCTGTCGAATCCTACACGGAGGCTCTTGTTTATGATAAAATCCGTGATGCGGCTTTGTACAAGATAGGCCGCCTGTCCGCCCTGTCGGAGGATTGGGAACGCGCGGACGGGGCTTTCAGTGAGCTGCTCAGGGATGACCCGGGCAACACCGCCGTCCGGCAGTCACTCGCATATGTGTACTGCCAGTCGGGAAGGGAAGAAGAGGGACTTGAGGCCTACCGTGAGCTGCACGAGGAGAAGCCCCACGATGAGAAGATTTTTGAGGGCTACATCAAAGCCCTCAAGATGAACGGTTTGGATGAAGAGCTGGAAAAAGAAGAGGCGGCTTTCGCCGCCATGTTTCCTCATCTAATGTCGAAGTAAATACGCTCTATGTAGCTTATCCGCTTGGAAGCGGCGTCCCACAAATCGCTCTCGGGATAATTGCTGACAATCTCCTTGTAGCTTGCAAGCGCGGCCTTTATGTTGCGTGAGGCAGACGGGGCTTCAAGGATTCTCCCCTTGAGGAAAAGACCCTCGTCCGTGACGGTCGTTGCCTTGTCAAAGAAATCGTCCAGATAAGAAAGGCTCAGGACATAGTCCTTTGCCTCATATGCGCTGCGGGCAAGGGCGAGGACTTCTTCTTCGGAGAGGACTGACGTGTCCTGTTTGTTGCTGGGGGCATCCTCCGCCTTTGAGCCAGATTTCTTTGCAGCTTCAGTTGAGGTTGCCGTTGCTGTTGTGCTTGCGGCAACTGTTGCCCCGCCGCTGGTCTGGATGACCGTCGCAGCCTTGTCGTCCTCGCCGGAGCCCGTGTTTTCCTCCAGTTGCACGTAAGTAATCTGTGCGGATGTGGAACTGTCTTCCTGTGTCTTGGGCATGCTTGTGGTCTGGGCTGATGCGGTTGCCTGGGCTGCCTTCTCCTGCTGGGATGCCGCCACCACCGTGGATTTGGTGAAGGATGGGCGGGGCGGCACGATGTCCGCGTATGAAGGAGCGGTCACATGCTCGGCGTTCCTACTGGTCCCCGAGACCGTGACGCTCAGGTAATCGTCGATGTAGCTGCCTGCGAGCATGTCGCTCTTGTAAAAGTGCAGGAGGGCGGTTCCTCCCGTGTTTTTTGCCTGTAAGGTAAAGAATGTGTCCCCGTCACCTATCTCGCGCTTCTCGTAGCGGAGGATTGATGAGCCATCCATCTCGCCGAGGTATATCCAGCCCGTACCGGGGTAGACGATGTCGAGATATTGACCGCTTTTGAGGGTTACGGAGCGGGATGCCGTTATGGGAGGCGTGCCTGCCTCCGTGTCTGCGGGTATGTCTGTCTTGCTGTGAATCTCAAGACCCTGTGCAGAAAGCGATGCCACCAACACGAGGGCTGATGCGAAGGAAAGTATCTTTTTCACGGAGCTGCCTCCAAAATGGTATCTGATATGCTGTCGTTTGCCTCACCGAGCTTCTTCAGGTTCTGCTCGTCCGGTAGGGTAAACCACCTGTCCCGTTCCTCGTTACTCCATTTTTCCCCGGTCACGCGGGAAAAGTAGTAGTCGTCGGTCAGGGCCGCCTGCTGCGGGGGGAAGAATTCTTCCCGCTTGGTGAAATCCTCGGCTGGGAGTGCTTTCTTTGCCCGTATCCTGCCCCCGAACATGAGGGCAAAGAGCCCAAGCACGACAAGGAGCACGAAGAGGGCTATGACTGTCGCCGTAAGCTTGCTGTTTTCTTCTATAAAAATGCGAATTTTCTCTTTCGCGTCGTCAAACAGTTCCATCATTCGTATTTTCGGCAGTTTCAGGGGCGATGTTTAGGCTGTCTACAGCTTCACCGGGATTGTCCGCCTCATCTGCTGGCAGCTTTAGGCTGCCATCTGGATTGTGTTCGCGCCGGGGCGGGCGGGGCGGAATGACGATGCCCTCCTCGGGAGGTACGTCCTCTTCCACGAAATCGTCATCCTCGGCAAAGACGAGGTGGTGGTCATCCAGGTCGTCGTTCCACTTGACCTGCACGACCTTGGTGATGCCGCTCTCTTCCATCGTGACACCGAGCAAACTGGAGGCGGCGACGGCAGTCTTGCGGTTATGGGTGATGACGACGTACTGGCTGACGCTTGCGAATGACCGGAGGGCCTGCACGAAGCTTGAGACGTTCTTGTCGTCAAGCGCCGCGTCAATCTCGTCGAGGAAGCAGAAGGGGCTGGGCCGCACCTGGTAAGTCGCGAAGAGGAGGGCGACGGCGGTCATCGTTTTCTCGCCTCCCGAAAGCAATGCGATGCTCTGAAGTTTCTTCCCCGGCGGCTGGGCGAGTATGTCGATTCCCGAGGTCAGCACGTTGGCGGGGTCGATCAGGCGCAGCTCGGCCTTGCCCCCGTTGAAGAGGCGGCGGAACATGTTGTGGAAGTTGCGCCGTATCTTGTTGTAGGTCTCAAGGAACATCTCGGATGATTTGGTGCGGATTTCCTCGGAGACGCGGACCAGGTTTTCAAGCGACTTCTTGGTGTCATCGTAGATTTCCTGCTGCCGCTCGAAGCGTTCCTTTTCCTCATCGAACTGCTCCACGGCCATCATGTTGACCTGGCCTAACTCCTCTATCTTTTTGCGGGTAGCGGCAAGTTTGCCCTTGAGCTCGTCCGGGCTGGCCGTAATTTTGTACATCCGCTCCTCGAATTCCATGAGGTCACGGGAGTAGTTGTCCTGGAAGTTCTGCTTGACGTTGCGGATTTCAGTATCGCTCTGGGCGACTATGACAGAGAGCTTTTCCAGCCGGGCCTGCCACTTGCTCCGTTCCTGCTGTTTTTTCTCCAGCGCGGACTCCTTGCCGGAGACCTTCTTGCTGCGCTCGCTTATCTGCTTGTCCAGCTCGTTCAGTTCTTTCGTGACAGCATTTCCCCTTTCCTCCAGCTCGGCAATCTCTTCTTCTGCGTCGCTTATCTGCTCGTCCATTTCCTCTCGCCGCTTGTTCTCCTCAAAGAGCTCGTCCTGCTGCTCGCGGAGCGAGGCTTCCTCGGAGGCGAGGCTGCGCTTGGTCTGGGAAATCTGCTGCTCGGTTGCCCCTATCTGCGTCTTCATCTCTGCCTGGACGACTTTGAGCTTGCTCAGGGTCTCCCGGTACTCGTTTATCTTGCGGGTCAGATTCTCATTAGTCTTGAGCAGCTCTTCGTTTGCTTCCTGTATACTGTCAGACAGATGACGGTTCTCCTCTATGGAGGAGTCTATCTTGCGCTTCTTTGTGATAATTCCTTCTGGTGAGAGGAAATCATCGATGAACTGGGGGGTTGTCCGTGCGTATTCGCCCAGGACTTCGGACAAGGAGGAAAGCATTTTGCCGATTTCCTCGAATGCCTCCGCAGCATCGTTCGCGTTCTTTGTCGCGTCCTCTGCCTTGGGGGCAGGCAGGGTAGCCATGTCCCTGAAGATATTCAGGCGGCCGTTCGCGAAGATTTTTATCTTCTCTATTGTGGTATCCAGCTCTTCTTTCGCCTTCTTGTTTGCCTGCGAAGAGTAGCCCGCGTCCTTGAGCTTTGAGTCCAGCTCCGTTACGATGTCTTCGGTGATATTCTGAAGCTGCTCTTGCAGGACTATCCTTTCGCCGGCGAGGGTCTTGACCTTTTCCGCATTGTCGCCGAGTATCCGCTTGTTCTCCTCTATCTGGCCGGATGACTGCCTGATGTTCTCCTCGAAGCCCGCAATGTTTGCGGACTGTTCCTCAAGCTTCTTCTTCTTGTCATGCAGGTCGGAATTCAGGCTGTCTATGTCCTCGTTGCACTCGTCAATCCGCTCCTGAATCCGCTTGATACGGCTCTCAATCTGGCCGATTTTATCGGTGACCTCGCGCTGGTGCTCCTTGAGCTGCTTGGCAAGTTCCTTCTTGCCGTTTTGCTCGGTGAGCAGCCGTATGGCTTCCTGCTGTTTCTCGCTTACCTGTTCCTGAAGCTCTTTTATCTTGTCGGTGTTCTCGTTGAGGGTCGAGTATATCTCCTCTATCTCTTTCGCGGCCGCATCCCGCTTTTCGGTCGCATCCTTCAGTTCCTGCTCGTTCCGGCTTTTGTTCACCGTGAAGTCCTTCAGGCGCAGAAGCTGTATGTCCAGCTCCTCCTGGAACTTTTCTTCATGCAGGGTACGGTACTTCTTGGTTTTCTCCGCCTGGGTCCTGAGGGTCTCGTAACTTCGCTTTGTCTCGGCAAGGCCTATGTCTATCTGGGCGAGGTTTGCGCGGGTCTTTTCCAGCTCCCGCTCCGCATCGGCGACCTCGGCCTTGCTCCGGCTGATTCCGGCGGCTTCCTCAAAGAGGTAGCGGCGGTCTTCCGGCTTGGAGGAGAGAATCTGGTCTATCTTTCCCTGCTCCATGACCGAGTAGGCGGACTTGCCGATTCCCGTGTCCATGAAGAGCTTCCTGACGACGGTGGCCCCCACCTGCTTGCCGTTGATGAAATATTCGTTCTCGCCGGACCGGTAGAGGCGGCGCTTGAGGGCTATCTCGCTGTCGTTCAGGGGAAGCAGGCCCTTGTCATTCGCGATGGTCAGCGTGACTTCCGCCATGGAGAGGGCGGGACGGGAATCCGTGCCGTTGAAGATGACATCTTCCATTGTGGAGGCGCGGAGGTTCTTGGACTTGTTTTCGGCAAGAACCCACTTTATGGCGTCCACGACGTTGCTCTTGCCGCAGCCGTTCGGCCCCAGAAGGGCGGTTATGCCGTCCGCGAATTTTATGAGCGTCTTGTCCGCGAAAGACTTAAATCCATATATTTCAAGGCTTTTTAAAAACAC
>CACYDQ010000194.1 GCA_902773215.1 uncultured Spirochaetaceae bacterium
ACGTTGTAGATTCTCCACATGAGCCAGTGGATGAAGGTGTAGCTGCATATCAGCAGGAAGGCGATGAGCACCGCCGTAATCGGGATGACGATGGAGAGCGTGGTGTTCTTTATGCTCTTGACCATCTCCACGTCCTTGGCGATGAAGAGCATACCCGCTATGCTGCCGTCCCCGTTGACGAGCGGCTGGTAGGTCGAATAGTACTCCTTGCCCTTGATGATGTTCTTGCCCTCGAAGCTCTTGCCCTCGTGAAGGACACTGTTGATTATGTCCTCGTTGTCCAGGCGCGTTCCCTTCACGTCGGGCAGGGTGGAGTCCACCCGCGTCGCATCCCTAAATATCGTGCATTCGACGTTGTAGCCGTCCTGCATCAGCTCCGCGAAGTAGCCGTTGGTCAGGTCATATCCGGCAAGGACGCAGCCCGTGACCTTGCCCCCTTCTTTGACGGGGCAGGCGGCGAGCGCGGCGAACTCAAGGCTGCCTATCGCCTCGAAGGTCGTGGTCGGCTTGCCCTTGAGCGCGCCGTACACACAGGAGAGGGCGTTCAGGTTCTTGCCCTCGCCGAGCTCCGGCATGTTGCTCGCGACGACGATACCGTACGCGTCTATGACGGCGAGCAGGTCCAGGTCGTCGTTCCCCTCCTTCTTTTTTTCCAGATATGCGCGGGTGCCCGCGCTGTCCTGATGCGAGGTGGACTGCAGGATGTAAGGCGAATCGGTCAGGATGTTTGCCGTGAGCGCGAGCGTGGAGACCCAGTCCGCCATGACGTTCGCGGCACCCTGCTCGGTGTAAGTGAGCTCTTTCTGCGTGTTCTTGATGAGCTTGCTGTCGAACACCGACAGCGAGATCGTCGCCACAAGCACTGCGGCAATCAGTATGAATCCGCCTATGAGGCCTATCAGCTTGGTGGAAAGCCGTATGTCGCGCTTTGCCTTCGTGTCAAACCTGTCCAGTTCCTTCTTTGCCATAGTGATGCGAATTCTACCATATAATAGGACAAAATGCAAACTTTTTATAGTTTGGAAAGGGGGCCTGCCCGTCCTGTCTGTAGCCTTGCCGGTAACCCGAGGCATTGTCCTTTCTTCTATTATAATATATCATAGGGAAACTTTGACCGGGGGTCTCCTATGGAACGTTCTAAAATCGTCGTGTTGGATTTCGGCAGCCAGTATGCCCACCTCATCGCCAAGCGCCTGCGCATGCTGGGCTACTATTCCGAGATAGCCCTGCCTTCCGCCCCGCTTTCCGCGTTCGGAAATGCGAAGGGCATCATCATGAGCGGGGGGCCGGCCTCGGTCTACGACAAGGACATCCCGGAGTTCAACAAGGAAATCCTGACCCTCGGCATCCCCGTGCTGGGATTGTGCTACGGGCACCAGCAGATGGCGATATGCTACGGCGGCAGGGTCGGCAAAGCGGAGGTCGGCGAGTTCGGCATTGCGCGGCTGGAGCTGACGGACGCGGGCAAGAAGTCGCCCCTCTTCCGCGGGGTACAGGCGGTCTCCGACACGACGCAGGTCTGGATGAGCCATCAGGACGCGGTTCTGGAAGCAGGGGAGGGCTTTGAGGTCATCGGGCGGACCAAGGACTGCCCCTTCGCCGCCCTGCAGGATTTGACGCGCAAACGCTTCTCGCTCCAGTGCCACTGCGAGGTCAAGGACACGCCCGAGGGCAACAAGATATTCGGAAACTTCGCCGCCACTATCTGCGGGATGGAGCGGAACTGGGACGAGGATACCGTATTGAATCACATAATGGAAAGCATCCGCGCGCAGGCGGGGGACCGGAAAGTCCTCCTCTTCCTGTCGGGCGGGGTTGATTCCACCGTCGCCTTTGCCCTGCTGAACAAGGCCCTGGGGCAGGACAAGGTGCTGGGCCTGCACATAGACAACGGCTTCATGCGCAAGGACGAGAGCCGCAAGGTCGCCGAGGCCTACAGGGCGCACGGCTTTACGAACTTCATAAGCGAGGACGCGAGCGAATCCTTCCTCAAGGCCGTCGCGGGCCTGACCGACCCGCAGAAGAAGCGGATGGCGGTGGGCGAGAACTTCATCACGGTGCGGGACGCTGTCGTCTCCAGGCTCGGCCTGGGAAAGGACGGCACGTCCGGGGTGCTTCCGGGGGGAGGCTCCGCCTCCGGCACCTGGCTTCTTGCCCAGGGAACGCTCTACCCGGACATCATCGAATCGGGCGGGACCAAGAATTCCCACGTCATCAAGACCCACCACAACCGGGTGGACGGCATACAGAAGCTGATGGAGCAGGGGCTCGTCATAGAGCCGCTCAAGGACCTCTACAAGGACGAGGTGCGGTCGATCGGAAAGAAAATCGGCCTGTCGGACGAGCTTGTCATGCGCCACCCCTTCCCCGGGCCGGGCTTGAGCATCAACGTCCTCTGCTCCGACGGCAGAATGGCGGAATGCGACGTGGCGGACTACGAGGCGGCCAAGAAGGAACTTGCCGCGCTGGACACGGGCGGAATCTTCTGCGAGGACTGCCATGCGTCGCTGAGCATGTCCGTCCTGCCCGTCCGTTCGGTCGGCGTGCAGGGGGACTTCCGTACCTACCGCTTCCCTGCCGTGGCTTCGTTCGTCAAGGACGACGGCGGCCTTGCGCAGGGATTCCTGCACCTGCCCAAGAAGTGGGACAAGCTTGAGGCCCTGTCCTCGCGCGTGACCAACCGCTGCGACAAGTTGAACCGATGCATCATCAAGCTCTACCAGCGGCCGGGGCTGAAGGAGGCGGACTTCGCCCTGCAGGAGGGCTACTGCGACAAGCGGCGGCTGGACCAGACCCGGGACGCGGACGACATCGTGCTGACCGCGTTGCACAAGAGCGGCTGGTACGGGAAGATTTTCCAGCACCTGACGGTGAACCTGCCCTACGCCTCGTCCAAAGACCGCTGCAGTTTTGTCCTCCGCCCCCTCTGTTCGGAAGACGTGATGACCGCCCGCTTCGCCTGGCTTGACAAGGAGCTTCTGGAAGGAATCGTCAGGGACATTGCCGCCCTGCCCTATGTGGACGCGGTCTTCTACGACCTGACGAACAAGCCGCCGGCAACATTCGGCTGGGAGTAGGCGGAACCAGGGCGGCCCGTCCCCATG
>CACYDQ010000195.1 GCA_902773215.1 uncultured Spirochaetaceae bacterium
CGGAGCGCATACGCCAAATCGTAGTACTTCTTCTTGAATGCCGCGAGCCGTTCGACCGTCACGTTCGTTTCTATTACCGGGTTCAGGTAGGAGACGTAGCGCATGTAGTCCTGGTTTGCGTTCAGGATTCCCCCCCACACCTCGGCGGCCGTCCCGGCGGAGAACTTGTTTCCTTCCGGGAACGCTGCGAGCAGCGACTCGTAGTAGCGGGCCATCTTGTCGGCGGCAATCTCAAGGATGATTTCTTCCTTCGTCGTGACGTACTTGTAGAGGTTGGCGCGGGACCAGCCGAGCTTTTCCGCGATTGTCGTGAGAGTTATCTCGCTGTAGGGCGAGCTTTCGAAAAGCTCTGCCGTCGCATCCTTTATCTGCGAAAGCCGCTCCTCCTTGTGCTCGCCGCTCCGGGCGCGGATGAAAGATGCCGCATTGTTTGAATCAGCCATATTCACAGTATACACCGTTTCGTCATTTTATGCAATAAGCAACGAATCGTCAATAAAATTCTGTTTTAGTGTTGACAAGATACGAATCCTGTCGTATAGTGTGTATAAGCAACGTTGCGTTGCTTAATAAAGCACAAGAGGTAGCACATGCTTGGCAATTTTTCATATTCCAACCCCACGAAGCTCTACTTCGGCGAGGATTCGCTCGAATACCTGAACACGGAGCTTCCGAAATACGGCAGGAAGGTTCTCCTTGCCTACGGCGGGGGTTCCATAAAGAAGAACGGCATCTATGACGCGGTGACGGCCATCCTCAGGAAGAACGGCCGGGAGATTGTCGAACTTCCCGGTGTCATGCCGAACCCGACGAGCGACAAGCTGCGCGAGGGCTGCAAGCTTGCACGCGAGCAGAACGTGGACTTCATCCTTGCGGTTGGCGGCGGCTCTACGATTGATTACGCGAAGGGGGTGTCCGTCGGCGCGTGGTGGGACGGCGACCCTTGGGAAAAATACTACCTCAAGATGGAGGAACCCGCCAACCGGATTATCCCCGTCGGCGCAGTCCTCACGATGGTCGGAACAGGCAGCGAGATGAACGGAGGCTCGGTCATCACGAACCACGAGCAGAAGCTCAAAATCGGGCACGTGTTCGGCGAGGAGGTTTACCCCAAGTTCGCCATACTGAACCCCCGTTTTACATTCACCGTTCCCAAACGGCAGATGGTGGCGGGCATCTACGATATATTCAACCATATCTGCGAACAGTACTTTTCCGGCACGGACGACAGTGCGAGCGACTACCTTGCCGAAGGGCTCATGCGGTCGGTCATCCATGCGTCACGGATAGCCGTGAAAACCCCGGAGGACTACGAGGCCCGGAGCAACTTGATGTGGGATGCGACATGGGCGCTCAACACGCTGATTGCGAAGGGAAAGAGCACGGACTGGATGGTGCACATGATTGGCCAGGCTGTCGGCGCGTACACGGACGCGACGCACGGCATGACGTTGAGCGCGGTCAGCCTTGCCTATTACAGGACGCAGCTGGAGGCTGGACTGCCCAAGTTCGTCCGCTTTGCGAAGAACGTGTGGGATGTCTCTGCCGAAGGAAAAAGCGACCGGCACGTTGCGGAGGCTGGGCTTGAGGCAATGAAGAGCTGGATGCAGGAGATTGGCGTTTCGCTTTCCCTTTCTGAGCTTGGCGTCACTCCCGATATGTGGGAAGGAATCGCGGGCGCGACATTCATTCTTAACGGCGGATACAAAACGCTGACGAAAGAGGATGTCGTCTCGGTACTCAAAGAGAGCATGTAGGAACGCACATGAAGAAAATTGTATCGTTATTTGCAGTGCTGGTTCTGGCAATCAGTTGTGCAACTGGTGCAGGAAGGAAATCAACAAAAGGTGTCTCTGATATGAGAATCGAAATCTCTGTTACAAGTGATACAGGTACGCACTCGCTCACGGCAACACTCGCGGACAACAAATCCGCCGAGGCGTTCTATTCCCTTTTGCAGAAGGATGCGGTCACGGTCAAAATGCACGACTACGGCAGCTTCGAGAAAGTCGGTCCGCTGGGAACCACTCTTCCACGCAGCGACAGGCAGATTACCACGAGCGCAGGCGACATCATCCTGTATCAAGGAAATCAGATTACGATTTACTACGACACCAACAGCTGGAATTTCACGCGGCTTGGAAAGCTTGATGGCGTGACGCAAGCAGAGCTAAAAAAGATTCTGGGCACCGGTGATGTCACGGCAGTGTTTTCTGTCAAGGAATAAAGAAAGAATTTTACGGAGGAACTATGAAAAAGATTTTACTCACACTTCTCTTGGGAGCAATGACAATGGCAGGAGCTTTTGCAAAGACGGCGGTCGTCTATTTCAGCGCGACCGGAACGACGGAACGGATGGCTAAGAACGCGGCGACCGCGATGGGGGCGGATGTGTTCGAGATTCAGCCTGTCCACAAGTACACGAGTGCAGACCTGAACTGGCACGACAAGAAGGCGCTCACCACGATTGAATGCAACGACCCCAAGAGCCGCCCGGCAATCGCGAACACGATAGACCTGTCCGGCTATGACACGGTAGTCCTGTGCTATCCCATCTGGTGGGCGTATGCTCCAAAGATTATGTATACCTTCGCCGAAAGCCAGAACTGGAACGGCAAGAAGCTCGTCACCCTCTGCACGAGCGGCGGCAGCGGGCTTGGACGAAGCGGGAGCGACCTTGCGAAATATGCGAAAGGCGCGGACTTCAAGGGCGGCAAGGACTTCACGCGCGGAAGCGGGGCTGACATCAAGAAGTTCGTGGAAGGACTTTTGAAGTAGGGGAGGTTCAATGAAAAAACTGCTTTCTACAGTCTTCTTGTTATTGGGAGTGCTCGTCATGGTAAATGCAGCTTCATATAATTCACCGTCCGGTGATTTTGCCCTGATAAAAGGCGGCAGCTTTACGATGGGAAGTCCCGAAAGCGAGGACTGGCGCAGTAACGATGAAGTTCAGCACCGTGTTTCGGTCGCTCCTTTTTACATGGCAAAATATGAAGTGACGCAAAAGCTCTGGCGCGAGGTGACAGGGAAAAATCCTTCATCTTTTACCGGTGACACGCTCCCTGTAGAAAGCATCACCTGGCTGGAGGCTGTTGAATTCTGCAATGCCTTGAGCCGTCGTGACGGACGGATTCCGGTGTATACCATTTCTGATGGCGGAAGCACCGTGAGCTGGAACCGCGAGGCAAACGGCTACCGGCTTCCTACCGAGGCTGAATGGGAATATGCGGCACGTGCCGGGACGACAACGCCGTTTTATTCAAGGAAAGTTCCGGGTGCTGATGACGTAAACTTCTACGGGCACTATCCATACCAGATTGAACAGAATTATTTTCATGATGAAGTTCTGGAAACCCGTCCTGGGGTTTATCGCGGGAAGACGCTTCCTGTCGGTAGCTTTGCACCTAACCCCAATGGGCTTTACGACATCTACGGAAATGTAGGCGAATGGTGTTTTGACTACTATGGTGACTATGGAACAGCGTCCGCAACAAATCCGTCAGGAGCAATGACTGGTACACGCCGTGTATATCGTGGCGGTGGCTGGAATGATTTCGGAAAGAATCTCAGGAGCGCATACAGGGCAGCTTTACAGCAGACAAGCGACGCATACAACGTGGGGCTGCGATTGGTTTGCAATGCCGACGACAGCGTAAAAGGTACTGTCACGACCCGCGAAGAAGCGACCTCAAAAAAATCGAAAGCAACCGGTACAAAAAAAGCGCTCATCATCTTTTACAGCTGGAGCGGAAATACCCGTGGAGTTGCAAGGGAAATACAGAGGCAGACAGGCTTTGACACAATCGAGCTTGAGCTCGTGAAACCGTATTCTACGGATTACAACACGGTTCTGAACGAAGCGCAGCGCGATCAGCGCAGCCAAGCTCGTCCCGCTCTCAAAACAAAAATCGACAGCAAAAAATGGGCTGAGTACGATACCATCATCATCGGCTACCCGAACTGGTGGGCGAGCATCCCCATGCCAATTGCAACGCTGCTCGAAAGCTACGACTTTAGCGGAAAGACAATTCTTCCATTCTGTTCTCACGGTGGCGGGCGTTTAGGACAAAGCGTTACTGCAATTTCAAAGCTGGCTCAAAAGTCAAAAATCGGAAGCGGTCTGAGCATTCATTATTCTGGTGGTTCAAGCCTTGCAAAAGATGTGGAAAAATGGTTGAATAAGAACGGAGTGCCACGAAAATGAAAACGAACCGGCTTCGTATGCCCTTGGACATTGTAATGACAGTCCTCTCAATCATCCTGATGGGCGGGGCATACCTGTTTCCGGCTGACATCGTGCATGAGATTCTGGGTGTGGCTCTGTTCGTTTTGTGGGCAGTCCACATTGCGCTGAACCGCCGCTGGTATGGAGCGGTGTTCCGGGGTAGCTACGACATCCGCCGAGTTTTGCAAACCGTAATCAACTGCGGAATCCTCATCTGTGCGCTGTTCCTTATGGTGAGCGGGGTTATCCTTTCAAACCACGTGTTTGTGTTCCTGCACATCGGGGGCGGGCTCGGATTTGCACGGACCGCCCACCTGCTTGCAAGCCACTGGTATTATATGTTCCTGTCGCTGCACATCGGGATGCATGTTGCGATGGTTGCTGGAAGGATGCATATCCCGACAGCCGGACGTGTCGCTGTCGCGCTCCGTATTGTTGTTGCCCTTGTCAGTCTGTACGGCATCTACGCCTTTATCGTCCGCGGCATCTGGCGTTATCTTGTTTTGCAGCAGCAGTTCTTCTTCTTCGATTTGGAGCGGGGGTATGTGCTGTTTGCGCTTGACTACAGTGCGATTGTCGTCTTGTTTGCGGCAGTCATTCATTATTTGAATAAGCTTTTGCAAAGGAAATGTTGCGGCTGTGTTCTCTGTCGGAAAATAGGGAAAGATTCTGATGGAAAAACTTATCAGAGGTAAGATGAATGACAATTAACGGACCCGTTGCTCTAATAATCTGTGCAGTACTGTGGAGCACTGGCGGTATCTTCATAAAAAACATCGAATGGAATGCTGTTGCAATCGCAGGAATAAGAAGTCTGATTTCTGGAAGCTTTATGCTTTTAGTAACACGACAGAGAGTCCATTTTTCAGTACGTGATGATAAAGGCAGGCTGGATAAACAGAGCACAGTCTTATACTGGATTGCTGCAGTCTCATACGCCCTCA